>JBKJSZ010000224.1:0-5788 GCA_046593675.1 Ferruginibacter sp. | reverse complement strand
GGTGCGGCAACTTATCTTTGCGCCCATTTTAAAGGTATGATAAGTGTAAATAATGTAACGCTGGCCTATGGTAAGCGCGTTTTATTTGATGAAGTTAACATCAATTTCATAAAAGGGAATTGTTATGGTGTTATTGGTGCAAATGGCGCCGGCAAATCAACATTTCTTAAAATTATAAGCGGAGAAATTGAACCGAATAAAGGAACCGTAGATATTACGCCTGGTGAGCGTATGGCGGTTTTAAATCAAAACCAATTTGCATTTGATGAAGATACAGTTATAAATACAGTCCTTCGCGGCCATAAAAAAATGTGGTCAATCATGCATGAAAAAGATGCTTTATATCTTAAAGAAGATTTTTCGGAAGCTGATGGAATCAAAGCCGGTGAATTGGAGCATGAATTCGGGGAAATGGGTGGTTATACGGCGGAAAGTGATGCAGCTACTTTATTAAGTGAATTGGGCGTGACAGACGAATTGCATGCACAGTTAATGAAAGACATCAGCGGAAATTTAAAAGTACGGGTGTTACTTGCACAGGCTTTATTTGGGAATCCAGATATATTATTATTGGATGAACCTACCAATAACCTGGATGTGGAAACCATTAGCTGGCTTGAAAATTTTCTGGCGGAATATCAGAATATCGTATTGGTGGTAAGTCATGATCGTCACTTTTTAGATGCAGTTTGTACCCACGTTGCTGATGTGGACAGAAGTAAAATAAAAGTATATACCGGAAACTATACATTCTGGTATGAAAGTTCTCAACTGGCCGCTCGCCAAATGACGGACAAGAATAAAAAGATGGAAGATAAGCGTAAAGATCTTTTGGAATTCATCGCACGCTTTAGCGCCAATGCCTCTAAATCGAAGCAGGCAACCAGCAGAAAAAAAGCATTAGAGAAATTAGTGATTGAAGATATTCAACCCAGTAACAGAAAATATCCCGGCATTATTTTCAAACAGGAACGTGAAGTAGGGAATGATATTTTGAAAGTAGAAGGTTTAGGGAAAAAGATTGAGGGAAAACCATTGTTCACAAAATCACATTTCGATTTGCAGAAAGGACAAAAAATTGCTTTCCTTAGCCGGAACCCGATGGCATTGACTACCTTCTTCGAAATTATTAATGGAAGAGATAAGGCCGATAGTGGAAGTTTTGAATGGGGAACCACAATTACTACCGCCTATCTTCCCAATGATAACAGTGAATATTTTGAAGGCAGTAATTTAAATCTGATGGACTGGCTTCGTCAGTTTGTTCCGCCTTATGTAAAAGATGTAGATGAAGATTTCCTCAGAGGATTTTTAGGAAAAATGTTATTCAGCGGGGATGAGATTTTAAAGAAAACAAGTGTGTTGAGCGGAGGAGAAAAAGTACGTTGTATGCTGAGCAAAATGATGTTGCAGAATCCTAATGTTTTAATTTTAGATGAACCAACCAATCACCTTGATCTGGAAAGTATTATTGCCTTTAATAATAGTATGATGGATTTTCCCGGGATAGTTTTATTTACAACACATGATCATCAGTTTATGCAAACGGTTGCCAATCGTATCATTGAAATAACGCCTAAAGGAATGATTGACCGGTTAATGACATACGATGAATACCTGGCTGATAGCAGGGTTAAAGAAATCAGGGAAGAGATGTATGCATAATTATAAATAAATTTTTAATCATCAATAAAAACACAATGAAAACAAAAGTTTTATCTACTATCCTCGCATTGATTTTTTTTACATCTGCTGCCAATGCGCAGACTTATAAAAATGCATTGGGTGTTAAGTTTTATCCCGGTGCTGTAACGTTCAAACATTTTACTAGCAGCAAAGTTTCTTTAGAGGCCATCGGGTATTTTTATAATCGCGGTACACGTATCACCGGTTTGTATGAATTTAATTTTCCATTGGCAGACATTCAGAATCTCAACTGGTATGTGGGGCCGGGCGCACACGTAGGTTTTTACAGTAATAAATACGGTGGTTCCACTTCTTTTGGTGTGGATGGCGTAATTGGCCTGGATTATAAAATAGAGAAAGCGCCTATTAATTTGTCGCTTGACTGGCAACCCAGTATTGAATTCGGAGATAATTATGGCAATGGTTTTTCAGGTGGCTGGGGCGGTTTTGCTATTCGATACACATTTTAATGTTCATTATATAGAATTGAAGAAAACCTGTCTGGAAAGCAGGTTTTTTTTATGTACAACTTGCTTACTTTTGCCACCAATGAAAAGCAGGATCGCATCATTTCTTGATTTTTTTTATCCTCCGTTTAGGCGAATTATGCCTTTACAAACGTTCCGTTATGCTGCATGTGGAGGAAGTAATACGATGCTGGGTTTTATGTTGTATTATATTGGCTTCGAGCATATATTCAACCGTGAAAATTTTCATTTTGGTATTTCTGCCTTAAAGCCACATAATGCTGCACTGTTCTTTTCTTCTTCTATTATATTTTTTTCAGGATTTTTATTAAATAAATATGTTGTGTTCATTGGTTCTAATCTGAAAGGCCGGATTCAATTATTCCGGTATTTTTTGTCTTTTGCGTTTAATCTTATTTTAAATTATTTCATGCTCAAAATGCTGGTTGAGATCTGGAATGTGGATCCAATTATCAGCCAGGTAATTACTATCGTTATCATTATTGCCATCAGTTATATTACACAGAAATATTTTACGTTTAAAATTCAGGTGTAAGGAGCTTATTAAATCCGGTTACAAAAATGGTATATCGGCTAAAACGTAAGCAAGTATGTACACCCGATTGCAGCGAAAAGCCCGAAGCCCGAAGGTGAGGACTTGCAGCGTAAAGCGGGACCATTAGTTGTTAGAATTTGTACAGTTTTTGTTCCTATGATTTACATTGGAGTTTAATATAATATACGACTGCGAATAATTTTTAATTCAAAATTTTTCATTTTTCCATTCTACATCTTCCACCTAACTGCCATTTTAGCACAATTTTCCGTTGGCATAATGATTGACAATTATCAATAAATAATAAACAACATTTTATATGGGAAAAATAATTGGAATTGACCTTGGAACGACCAATAGTTGTGTTTCTGTTATGGAGGGAAATGAGCCAGTGGTAATTGCTAACGATGAAGGACGCCGCACGACACCCTCTGTAGTGGCTTTTTTAAAAAATGGCGAACGCAAAGTGGGAGATCCTGCAAAAAGGCAAGCTATCACGAATCCCCAGAATACCATCAGCAGTGTGAAGCGTTTTATGGGAAGAAGATTTGATGAGGTTACAGAAGAGATCACACACTGGAGTTATAAAATTCAAAAAGGTGACAATAATACTGTCAGAATTGATATTGATGGCAGAATGTACACGCCACAGGAAATCAGTGCCATGGTTCTTCAGAAAATGAAGAAAACGGCAGAAGATTATTTAGGGCAGGAAGTACATGAAGCAGTGATTACCGTTCCGGCTTATTTTAATGATGCACAACGCCAGGCTACTAAAGAAGCGGGTGAAATTGCAGGTTTAAATGTTCGCCGGATTGTAAATGAACCAACTGCTGCTGCATTGGCTTATGGCTTAGACAAAAAAGGAAAAGACCAGCGCATTGCCGTATTCGACTTAGGAGGTGGAACTTTTGATATTTCTGTGTTAGAATTAGGTGATGGTGTTTTTGAAGTGAAGTCAACCAATGGTGATACGCACTTAGGTGGAGATGATTTTGATAAAGTGATCATGGATTGGCTGGCAGATGAATTTAAAAGTGAAGAAGCAATAGATCTTCGAAAAGATCCTATGGCTTTACAGCGTTTGAAAGAAGCTTCTGAGAAAGCTAAGGTAGAATTATCATCAGGTTTGGAAACTGAAATAAACCTGCCTTATGTAACAGCAGTGGATGGCGTTCCAAAGCACCTTGTAAAAAAATTAAGCCGTGCAAAATTTGAACAATTAGCCGATAAATTATTTGAACGTTGCCTTGTTCCATGTGAGCAGGCTATTAAAGACGGAGGGCTTACCATCGGTCAGATTGATGAAGTAATATTAGTAGGAGGAAGTACACGTATCCCAAAAGTGCAGGAAATAGTTGAGAAGTTTTTTGGTAAAAAACCAAATCGTGGCGTTAATCCGGATGAAGTGGTGGCCATCGGTGCTGCTATTCAGGGTGCGGTATTAACAGGAGAAGTAAAAGATGTGTTGTTGTTAGACGTTACTCCACTTGGCTTAGGTATTGAAACAATGGGTGGCGTTATGACGAAGCTTATAGAAAGTAATACCACTATTCCTACAAAAAAATCGGAAACATTCAGTACAGCAAGCGATAATCAGCCGGGCGTACAGATTCATGTATTACAGGGAGAAAGACCTATGGCTTCTCAGAATAAAAGCCTTGGAATGTTTAACCTTGATGGAATTCCGCCGGCTCCAAGAGGTGTTCCGCAGGTAGAAGTAACGTTTGATATTGACGCAAACGGAATTTTACATGTGAGTGCAAAAGATAAGGGCACAGGAAAAGAACAGAAGATCAGGATAGAAGCGGGCAGTGGTTTAAGCAAAGAAGAGATTGAAAAAATGAAGAATGACGCCAAAGCCAACGAAGAATCTGATAAAAAAGAAAGAGAACGCATAGATAAAATCAACCAGGCTGATAGCTTAATTTTTCAGACAGAAAAACAATTGAAAGAATACGGAGAAAAAATTTCTGCTGATAAAAAAGCACCTATTGAAACAGCTTTGGCCAGTTTGAAAGAAGCGCATAAATCACAGGATATATCGCAGATAGATACTTCTATGGAAGCATTGAATGCAGCATGGACAGCAGCTTCTGAAGAAATGTATAAGGCTACACAAGAAGGAGCCGCACAACCGGGAGCTCAGGAAGAAGGTACACAGCCACAAGCCGGTGCAGAAGGTAACAGCGAGAATGTTACAGACGCAGAGTTTGAAGAAGTGAAGTAATCTTTAAAGCATTATAAAAGAAAAAGCCGTTACGTAATTGTAGCGGCTTTTTTGTTTTTTTAAATTATGAATTTTAAATTTTAAATGAAAGGCAAGTGAGAGTTTAGTTGTGTGTTGAGATTATTGAATAAGTTGAAATAAAAAATTTAAAATAGTAAAAAGTAAAATGGGAAATTTTAAAGGAAATGATAAACCATGTTTCGTGAAGTCACGAATCATTATGAACCATTACTAATATTTAATTCAAAAGTCATTTCTCAAAAAAAACATTGTAGTATGTATTTCATTCAAAATTCAAAAATTTATTTTTTTAAAATAGATCTTACACCTTCAACCCATAATACCAATGCCCGCATTCCTTTCCATTAAATTCTGCGATGCCGGGTAAATGTCCCCATTGGGTAAAGTCGAACTTTTTCATAAGTTGTATGCTGATCGTATTGGGATCGAGGATAATAGCCACCAACGTTTTGATATCTAATTTTTTAGTTTCCTTTATGGCGTGCTCAATTAAGGCTGTGGCTACACCACGTCTTTTGTATTTCTGATGAATGTAGTAGCTGATCTCAACTGTATGGTCGAAAGCACCACGGCCAAACCTGTACGCACTGAAACTAAGCCATCCATATATTTCGTGATTATTTTCAAAAACAAACACAGGATATTTTTCAGGTGAGTGTTTGGCAAACCAATACAGCCGTTCCTGCATGGATACAGGGATTACATCACCAGTCTCAAATTCAGCAAGAACGGCCTGATTGTATATATCATTGATGCCTACGAGGTCTTTTTCCTCAGCAAGTCGGATCATTAAATGAATATAATAATTTCAATATAAACAACATGCAG
>JBKJSZ010000207.1:0-10778 GCA_046593675.1 Ferruginibacter sp. | reverse complement strand
TTTACACTTATCATACCTTTAAAATGGGCGCAAAGATAAGTTGCCGCTGACCTCTTTCATTAATTGAGTATGCAATTCATCAGTCACACCCAGTTCACTCAATAATGTTGCTGCATCACTTTCTGCAGTATATCCACCCATTTCCCCAAATTCATGCTCCAATTCACCGGCTTTAATTCCGTCAGCTTCAGAAAAATCTTCTTTAAGATATAAAGCATCTTTTTCATGCATGATAGACCACATTTTTTTATGGCCACGAAGCACTGTATTTATAACCGTGTCTTCATCAAATGCAAATTGATTTTGATTTAAAACCGCCATACGTTCACCTGGCGTGATATCTACGGTTCCTTTATTGGGTTCGATCTCTCCGCTTATAATTTTAAGGAATGTTGATTTTCCGGCACCGTTTGCACCAATTACACCATAACAGTTTCCCTTAATGAAATTGGTGTTTACTTCATCAAACAAAACACGCTTACCATAGGCCAGCGTTACATTATTTACACTTATCATACCTTTAAAATGGGCGCAAAGATAAGTTGCCGCACCTAATTACCCTAAAGCAATTCAGTTATTATTATTTTTGCCTCATGCATATAGTACAATTGATCAGGCAGGCCGTGTTGGAAGGTTTAAATAATATCTACCATAAGGATTTTTCTGAAAACGATTTTCAGGTAAACCAGATCAAACAGGAATTTGAAGGTGATTATACAGTTGTCATGTTTTCGTTACTGAAAAAAACAGGCGATAACCCTGAACTTTTAGGTAATAAATTAGGTAGAGAATTAATTAACAATTACGGAGATTTATTTACTGCGTTTAATATTATAAAAGGATTTTTAAATCTTACTGTTTCTGATCTTTACTTCATTGAATTATTGTCTACAAATTTTAAAGATATCTGCTACGGCAAACATCCGCTGAATGGGAAAAAAGTGATGGTTGAATATTCTTCTCCTAACACAAATAAACCTTTGCATCTGGGACATCTGAGAAATAATTTTTTGGGTTGGTCGGTGGCAGAAATATTGAAGGCCAATGGATATACTGTATTAAAAAGTTGCATAATAAATGACCGTGGTATTCACATCTGTAAAAGTATGCTCGCCTGGCAATTGTTTGCAAAAGACGCCACGCCGCAAACGTCAAATCAGAAAGGTGATCACTTTGTTGGTGATTATTATGTAAAATTTAATGATGCCTATAAAATGGAAGTGGAAGAAATGACTGCGTCCGGAATAAAAAAAGAAGAGGCTGAAAAAAATGCGCCCATCATGCTTGCCACACAAACGATGTTGAAAAAATGGGAAGAAGGGGATCCGGAGATTCTGAAATTGTGGGAAAAAATGAACAATTGGGTATATGAAGGTTTTGACGTTACGTATAAAAGAATCGGAAGTGATTTTGATATAAAATATTATGAGAGCCAGACCTATTTATTAGGAAAAGATATTGTGCAGGAAGGTATTGAAAAAAAGATTTTTTATACAAAAGAAGATGGAAGCGTGTGGATCGATCTTACAGCAGACGGACTTGATGAAAAACTGGTATTGCGTAAAGACGGCACGTCGGTATATATTACACAGGACATAGGATTGGCAAAACAAAAATATGAGCAATACAAAATAGATAAAAGCATTTATGTGATCGGCGACGAGCAAAATTATCATATGAAAGTTTTAAAACTTATTTGTCAGAAATCAGGCTTGCCTTATGCGGATGATATTCATCATTTAAGTTATGGTATGGTGGAATTGCCTTCCGGAAAAATGAAGAGCCGCGAAGGTACGGTTGTAGATGCAGACGAACTGGTTGATGAAATGATTGCCACTTCAAAACATCACACCGAAGAACTCGGAAAAGTGAAAGATTTTACTTCGGAAGAATTAAAGCATTTATATGAAGTGTTGGGTTTAGGTGCTATGAAATTTTATTTATTGAAAGTAGATCCTAAAAAGAAAATGATCTTCAACCCCGAAGAATCCATCGATTTTCATGGATGCACCGGACCTTTTATTCAATATACATTTGCACGTATTCAAAGTATTATCAGAAAAGAAGGAAGGCCTTCCGGTGCCATCGTTGAAAAACAATTATTAAAACCGGAAAAAGATATTTTGTTAACTCTTGAACAATACCCAACCGTTATTGAACAGGCAGGAAAAGATTTAAATCCTTCGGTCATTGCAAATTATGTGTATCAACTTGCAAAAATCTTCAACTCATTTTATGCTGAATTATCTATAACAAAAGCCGAGACCGCAGAGAAAAAAATATTGCGTCTGCATCTTGCCTTGATGACAGCCAATGTTATAAAAAGCGGTATGCAATTATTAGGAATAAACGTTCCGGAAAGAATGTAATCAAACTTAGAAAAAAACAGATGAAAGTAAAAAAGGTAGGTGTTTTATGCAGTGGTGGAGATAGTCCGGGAATGAATGCATGCATACGTGCAGTAGTGAGAACGGCATTGTTTAATAACCTGGAAGTATTTGGTATTATGCGAGGCTACAGCGGGCTTGTAGAAGATGATATAGTTAAAATGGAAAGCCGGAGTGTTGCCAACATTATACAACGGGGAGGCACCATTTTAAAAACCGCACGAAGTAAAGAATTTATGACGCGCGAAGGAAGGCAAACCGCCTATGAAAATTTAAAAAAACGAGGCATTAACGGATTAATCATCATTGGTGGTGATGGAAGTTTTAAAGGTGCACAAACATTCAGTAATGAATTTGATATTCCCTGCATTGGAATTCCCGGAACAATTGATAAGGATATTGCCGGTACTGATTTTACCATTGGTTTTGATACAGCAGTAAATACGGCTGTAGCAGCTATCGACAAAATCAGGGATACAGCGGATTCGCATGATCGTTTATTTATCATAGAAGTGATGGGACGGGACGCCGGGTATATTGCCTTACACAGTGGTATTGCCACTGGAGCAGAAAATATTCTGATACCTGAACGTAAAACGATGATAGAAGATATCATCAGATCTCTTCAGGAAAAAGAAAAAAGAAAAAAATTAGTAAACTTAATTGTTGTTGCAGAAGGGGATGATTTTGGAGGAGCTTATGAACTTCAAAAAGTAATTAAATCCAAAGTGCCTTTAATGGAAGTAAGGGTTTGTGTACTGGGTCATATTCAGCGCGGAGGCTCGCCTACTTGTATGGATCGTTTGATTGCCAGCAGAATGGGTTATCATGCCGTGGAATCATTGATGGAAGGAAGATTTAATGTTTTCATTGGAATTCTGAACAACAGAATGAACTACATTCCTTTGAATGAAGCTGTAAAGAAAAAACAAAGAATTAGTGAAGAATGGATGAACATTGTAAAAATTTTGGCAACCTAACCGGAAAAAATGCATAATAAAAAGGATATCAGTAAGTATCTGCATAAGCAGATGGATAATCAGGCAGGTTTTACACATTCGCAAAAGAGAACAAAAATTGTGGCCACTGTGGGTCCTGCATGCGACACCTATGATAAATTATTATCGCTCGTTAAAGCAGGCGTAAATGTATTCCGACTGAATTTTTCGCATGGCACACATGAAGACAAATCTAGAGTAATAGATCTCATTCGTCTGATCATTAAAAATGAACCTTATAATATTTCCATTCTTGCTGATTTACAAGGTCCAAAACTGAGGGTTGGCGAATTGGAAAACAATCGCATTGAATTAAAAGAAAATGATGCATTTGTTTTCACCCGGGAAAAAATGGTAGGCAATAATCAAAAGATCTACGTCTCTTATCCTAATCTTACAACGGATGTAAAACCGGGCGAAAGGATTTTTTTGGACGATGGTAAAATGGAAGTGCAGGTAGAAGAAATTGTGAACGATACCGATATTCGTGTGAAAGTGATTTTAGGAGGTGTTTTGCTGCCTAAGAAAGGAGTGAACTTACCGGATAGTGAATTGACGATGCCTTCACTTACAGAAAAAGACCTCATTGACTTAGATTTTATTTTAGAACAAAAAGTTGATTGGGTCGCTTTATCATTTGTAAGAAAAGCCATTGATATCACCGACCTCAAACGCCGGATTCGTGAAAAGCACAGTAAAATAAAAGTGATCGCAAAAATAGAAATGCCGGAAGCATTAAAAAATATCCGCGATATAATTATTGAAAGTGATGGCATCATGATCGCACGTGGCGATCTGGGAGTGGAAATTCCTATCGAACAGGTTCCCGTAATTCAAAAAGATATTATCAGAAAATGCATGCATCGTGCTAAACCGGTTATTGTGGCAACACAAATGATGGAGAGTATGATAGACAGAACAAAACCTAACAGAAGTGAAGTTAGTGATGTGGCCAATGCCGTGTTGGAAGGTGCGGATGCGGTGATGTTGAGTGGGGAAACGGCTGCCGGATCCTATCCTACTTTAGTGGTGGAAACGATGTGTAAAATAATTCTGGAAGTTGAAAAAACGGTGTACGATTATAACAGGGAAGATATTTTAACACCTCAACCTCACTCTCCTTCTTTTTTAAGTGATGCTACTTGTTACAGTGCCTGTAAACTTGCAAACGATTCGCAGGCTAATGCATTGGTAGGAATGACGCAAAGCGGTTATACGGCTTTTATGTTGAGTAGTTTCCGCCCGAAATGTCCCTTATATATTTTTAGTAAAGAAAAAACATTGATCAGCCAGTTAAGTCTTAGCTGGGGCGTTCGCGCATTTTATTATTCAGAAGAGGAAAGCCTGGATGATATAATTTTTGACCAGATCAATATTTTAAAAGAACGTGGATTTTTACAACCCAATGATGTGATCGTAAATACGGGAAGTACGCCGGTAAAACAACATCTTCCAACAAATATTATAAAAATTACCAGAGTGGAATAGAATGATACATGTAAAATTCTACATGCAGAAAAAAGATCTGGTTGATATTTCA
Source organism: Ferruginibacter sp. (assembly GCA_046593675.1). Taxonomy (GTDB): domain Bacteria; phylum Bacteroidota; class Bacteroidia; order Chitinophagales; family Chitinophagaceae; genus Ferruginibacter. The sequence continues at coordinate 5,853 of JBKJSZ010000207.1, read as the reverse complement.
GATATTTTCAATTATTCATTTTACATTGATCATTTCCCATCTGATTACGTCCATCTGAATACAATAATTCCCGCAATTATGTTTCCTAAAACAGTATAGCCTGCATTGATCAGGTGCAAACGAAATGGCCTTTTTTCATAGAGATATGAAATGCAGATTGATGCCATGCCGAAACAAATACCTGTTAATAATCCGGTTTTCAATCCTCCCATCCAACCTTCAGTATCCAACCGGTATCTCAAAACAGATAAGGCAAAAGAAGTTAGAAACATCATAATGAATGAAGCAAACATGATAGATGCCATTCCTTTTGATGCATCCGGGTTGGTAACATCCACTTTAGTATCGGAGATCCAGGCTTTCGCAAAAAGCAATTTAGAATACCAGAGAGCACCAAGGAAAAACCAGGCAAGGGCCGCAGCACCAATAGCCATCCAATTTAATTCTGATAAAAATTTTGTATTCATGGTTTAAGTTATTAGGATGATTTATAATATTGAATATACAAATCTTAGTTTAAATTAAACCTTACAACTTTTACAAACCATATCATTAATTTTAGAAACACAATTGTAAACTCATAATTTATTTTTTCAAATTACAACTATGAAATATTTTCTTAGCTTGATTTCCCTTTGTATTTATGTAAATGTTTTCAGCCAAAACAGTAAAGAATTTGTAAAAGCGAATTATGATAAAAAAGAGGCAATGATAACCATGAGAGATGGTGTTAAATTATTTACAGCGATTTATACACCTAAAGACCAGTCGGAAAAATATCCTTTTCTGATGGAACGCACGCCTTATTCTTCCGGACCGTATGGCGACACCCTGTTTCGTCGCCTGGGAACTACGGATATGATGAAAGAGAAATTTATTTTTGTTTTTCAGGATGTGCGGGGACGTTATAAAAGCGAAGGAAAAAATCTGGAAGTCACTCCGTTTATCGTAAACAAAAAAAATAAAAGCCAGGTAGATGAAAGCAGTGATACGTATGATACTGTTGATTGGCTTTTAAAAAACATTAAAAACAATAATGGCAAAGTAGGAATATATGGAATTTCATATCCTGGGTTCTATTCCACAGCCAGTTTACCAAATGCACATCCGGCTATTCAGGCTGTAAGTCCGCAGGCTCCTGTGGCGGATGAATTTATAGGAGACGATGCCAACCACAACGGAGCATTTTTTTTAATGGATAATTTTGCTTTTATGAATTATTTCGGCAAGCCGGTAACGTCGCCTGTTGAAGATTATGAATCAAATGTTTTTAAATTCAATACAAATGATGTGTACAGTTTTTTTCTACAACTGGGACCTATAAAAAATACCCAGGATGAAAAATATTTCAATCATAAAAGTTATATATGGGATGAATATTTACAACATGACACGTATGATGATTACTGGAAATCACGCAATATCCGTCAACATCTTAAAAATATTTCTGTTCCTACATTAGTTGTAGGTGGATGGTTTGATGCAGAAGATCTTTTTGGCGCTTTGAAAACATATAGTGCTATCGAACAAAAAAGCCCTTCTAACAGAACCCGATTAGTTATGGGACCCTGGACGCATGGTGCCTGGGCAGGTGGAGATTGGAATAAATTCGGGCCACTGAATTTTGGCACCAACACCAGCAGGTATTTTCAGGATTCAATACAATTGCCATTTTTCAAATATTATTTAAAAAATAAAGGCACATATAATACATCTGAGGCTACCATATTTGAAACCGGAACTAATACCTGGAAAAATTATACTGCATGGCCACCGGTTAATGTACTGAAAACAGATTTTTATTTCGGGGAAAATAATTCTTTAAGTACTGTTTCTTCTTCAATATCCGGAAAAGATGAATATATAAGTGATCCATTAAAACCGGTTCCTTATACCGACCAGATCTCTGGTTACAGGAATAATGAATATATGGTAGAAGACCAGCGATTTGCGGCAATACGGCCCGATGTACTATTTTACAAAACCGCTCCTTTGGAAAGTGATGTAACACTTACAGGAGAAATTATTGCTGATCTCAAAGTAATATTAAATGTCACGGATGCCGATTTTATAGTAAAATTGATTGATGTTTATCCAGATACAATAAAAGGAATGTACAATAAAAAACCAATGGCAGGATATCAGCAAATGGTTCGATGTGAGGTGATGAGGGGAAAATTCAGAAACAGTTTTGAAAACCCGCAACCATTCATTCCGGGAAATATTGATGAGTTGAAATTAACGCTAAATGATGTAGCACACCAGTTTAAAAAAGGGCACTCCATCATGGTACAAATACAAAGTTCCTGGTTTCCATTGGTAGATCGGAATCCGCAAAAGTTTATGAGAATTCCGGATGCGAATGAAAATGATTTCCAAAAAGCAATGATCCAGATTTTATATGGAGGTATTAATGCAAGTAAAATAACCTTACCAATTTTAAAACATTGATGAAATTTATATTCATACTTGGTCTCCAATTTTTGGTACAATTTATTCAGGCACAAATAATTGTTCCTTATCCGGCAGAATGGAAACCTGTAAAAGGGAAATTTCATTTTGATAAAAACACTACGATCATTGTAAATGATAATTTGTTCGACAGTCAGGCATTATATTTAAAGGAAACGGTCAAACTATTTTATAACATAGATTTAAAAATAAAAAAGAATAAATTTTCTGAAAATAACAATTGCATTATTATAAATATTTCAAACCAGGATTCGATCAAAGGAGCCTACACCTTAACGATTTCACCGGAAAATATTTTCATTCAATCCGGTAATGCTGAGGGAATATTTTACGGCATACAATCACTCTTACAATTAATACCGGCTGAACATAAATCAGAATTTCAGATTTCTTGTGTACACATTAAAGATCATCCACAATTTGAATACCGTGGAATGCATTTAGATGTTTCAAGGCATTTCTTTGATGTTGATTATGTAAAAAAATATATTGATCTACTGGCTTATCATAAGTTTAATAAATTTCACTGGCATTTAACTGATGACCAGGGATGGAGAATTGATATAAAGAAATATCCTTTGTTAACTGCAGTGGGTAGTTGCCGTGCGCAAACTTTAGTTGGCAGATTCGGCAGCGATGTATATGATGGTAAAATGCATAAAGGATATTATACACAAGCACAAATTAAAGAAGTGGTGCAGTACGCAGCAGAACGTTTTATAACCGTTATCCCTGAAATTGACATTCCCGGACATAGTCTTGCCGCTTTAGCCGCTTATCCTTTTTTAGGATGCACAAAAGGTCCTTATAAAGTGAGAGAAACATGGGCTGTACAACCTGATATTTTCTGTGCCGGTAACGACAGTACCTACACGTTTATAGAGCAGGTAATGGATGAAGTGATGCAACTTTTTCCATCAGAATATATTCACATTGGTGGTGATGAAAGCCCGAAAGAAAGATGGAAGAATTGCCCTGTTTGTCAGAATAAAATAAAAACAACTTCACTAAAAGATGAACATGCTTTACAAAGTTATTTTGTACAGCGTGTTGAAAAATATTTGAACAGTAAAGGAAGAAAAATCATTGGCTGGGATGAAATTTTAGAAGGTGGTCTTGCCCCAAATGCAGCTGTAATGAGTTGGCGAGGTATGAAAGGGGGCATTGCCGCAGCAAAATTATTACATCCTGTTATAATGACGCCCGAGGATCCTTTATATTTGAATCTTACCCAAAGTAAAAATGAAGATTCCGTTACACAAGGCGGATATAATCCATTGGAAAAAGTATATGCTTTTAATCCAGTTCCAAATGTACTTGATACAACCGAAAAAAAATACATAAAAGGTTTACAGGGAGAAATGTGGACGGAATATATTTCCAATCCTGCAAAGTTGGAATACATGTTATTTCCAAGAATGGCAGCCATTGCAGAAGTTGCCTGGACAATAACGGAGCAGAAAAATTTTGTACGATTCGAAAATAATTTATCACAGTTGATGAAAAGATATGATTTCTGGAAAGTAAATTACAGTACTGCATATTATGATATTCAATCTTCTGTAATACCGGTAAATAATAAAATTGCGTGGAAGCTTGAAACCCGAAAAAAAGGCAACATCGTTTACAGAAAAAATAAGGATGCAGAAAAAATTTATACCTATACTGATCCTTTGATCATTGACACGTCCGGAAACTGGAGTGCAGGCATTCCGGACAGCATACATTCTAAAAATATAAAGTGGATCAGTCAGGATTTTAAATTAAATAAAGCATCCGGTAAAAAGATTGTACTGGTGAATTTGCCCAACCCGAAATATTCCGGGCAAGGTGGATTCACCTTGATAGATGGGATACAGAATAACAGCGGAATGTTACATGCGAATGAATTTCTTGGTTTCATTGGTTCTGATCTTGAAGCAATCATTGATTTGGGACAAATTATGCAGGTAGACAGCGTTACATTACATTGTTTCGAACAGAAACCAAGCTGGATTTATAGCCCTTCCTCCGTGGAATTCTCCACAAGTGTGGATAGCCTCAACTTTACAGTTTCTTCCGTTCCCATAAAACAAGGCTATAAAAATCTACTTTATTCATCTATAATAAATAAAAAAGTACGATACATAAAGGTAAAAGCAGTCAATAATGGTATCATTTCCAACGGATTACCGGGAGCTGGTTCAAAAGCTTGGCTGTTTGCGGATGAAATTGAAATTTTATAATACCAAAAGCAGCATTGCCCTTTAGTAAACATTGTCATCCATAGCAAAAGTTGACATTTATTTGTTACCTTCAAGGCTAATTTTTACAACTCCAGAAATGACAAGAATTCTACTAATCGCCGTTTTCTTTTTTTCATTTTTTACCAGTCAGTCTCAAAATCTTTCATATACTTGTCCACGTGACACTACGGTAGGATGTGGGGCAACCTGTCTTACGCTGAAAGCAAAAATTCCTGATCTCAGATCACTCAGCAGTAACTATACAATTACAAATATCAGTGCTGGTTCACAATGTCGTCCATATGTTGATCCCGGTGCACCAGGAAATCCATCGGGCATAGTAGCAGATGATATTTACTCTGGCACTATTACTATTCCATTCAACTTTTTATATTACGGAATTTCATACAACCAGTTAGTAATAAGCCCGAACGGTGCAGTTTGTTTTGATATAACAAAGGCCTCTGCCGGTGCACATTATATCACTTCTCCCGGGGATTTACCCAATACATCCTATGATAAAGCGCAGATCATGGGGCCTTATCATGATTTAGATATCAGTGTAACTCCATCTCCTACTAAACAAATGAAATATGATGTTGTAGGAACGGCTCCAAATCGTAAATGGATCGTGAGTTTTTATAAAGTGCCTTTATTTTCTGGTGCCTGTAATAACCTTTTTGAAAATACACACCAGATTATTTTACATGAATCTACCGGAGTAATTGAGGTTTGGATAGGAAGCAAACAAACATGCCCCACCTGGCAAGGCGGTCGTGCAATTGTAGGAATCCAGGATGAAACAAAAACTAAAGCAGTCATGGCTCCAGGCAGAGGAACTACAGTTGGTCCTTGGGGAACTATAAATATGAATGAGACTTGGAGATTTGTACCTACGGATGGTGCACCTCTTTATAGAAGTGTACAATTGATTGATGCAGGTGGAGCAGTTGTGGCAACAGGAGATACTACCCGTTTAGATGCAGCAACTTTTGAAGTGAGTTTTCCTAACGTTTGTCCTCCACCCAATGTACCGACATTGTATATTGTAAAAACTACTTATGCAAAAATTGATGACAATACCCAAACTATTTTCAGCTTAGATACTATTACAGTAACAAGAATCAATAATCTTCCATTAGCAGCTGACAGCACC
>JBKJSZ010000079.1:0-13617 GCA_046593675.1 Ferruginibacter sp. | reverse complement strand
CGTACATTTAATATTCAAACTAATCCAGGATCTACTATATTTTTATGGACTACACTTGCAGGGGCTTTGGTGGACAGTATCAAAAACCCTTCGGTTAAACCACTTGATACAACAACCTATATTGTAAAAGCAACCTGGGGTGTTTGCACAAAATCAGATACAGTAACTATTGATGTACTTCGTAAACCTATAGCAGATGCTGGTCTAAATGTTAGAATATGTATTGGGGATTCAGCCATCATTACTGGCTCGGCAAGTAATGTTTCGGGAACGGTAACTTATTTATGGGCACCTGCAAATCTTGTAAGAGATTCAAGTGCCGCATCTACCTGGGCAATTCCGGATAGTTCGCAGGTGTATACACTCACTGTAAAAGATGATTATGGATGTAATTTTGCCGTTACCGACCAGGTAACCGTATTTGTTCAACCTCCCGTTCCGGCATTTGCAGGAAACGATACTATTGCGGTAACGGGAATTCCGCATACATTAAAAGGAAGTGGCGGTGTTCAGTATTTATGGTCTGTAACAAATGGTAATGCCACTCTCAATAACCCGAATGCAGCAATGCCTCAGGCCATTTTGAATTCAAACTCAATGTTTGCTGTGGAAGTAAGAGATATTGCAGGATGTGTAGGATATGATACCGTTTTTGTTCAGATTTATGATGATGCAAGGTATTATGTACCTAATGCATTTACACCTAATGGTGATGGATTGAATGATGTATTCAGAGGTGTTCCTGCAGGTATATCAAGAACAGAATGGTTCAGAATATTTAACCGCTATGGTGAAATGATTTTTGAAACAAACCAATGGTTAAAAGGATGGGACGGAACTTATAAAGGAAAATTACAACCGATGGGAACTTACATCTGGGCATTAAAAGGTTATAACAGCAAAGGCGTTGCCGTTGAAATGAAAGGAACTGTAAACCTCATTCAATAAAATAAAAGAAAACAAAAGCAGGAAAGCTCTGGCATAAATTCCGGAGCTTTCTTTTTTTACCTGGATAATAAAAGAAGATCAGTCAATACACAATTTGTTACGGCTTCCAACACCACAGGTACCCGCAATGCAATAGAAAGATCGTGTCTCCCTTTTACAACAAATGATTCCATTTCTCCCGTAGATGTATTTAAAGAAGTTTGCACATTAGGTGTTGACGAAGTGGGTTTTACTACAACCCGAAAAACCAATGAATTGCCATTTGTTAAACCACCGGATATTCCTCCGGCATTATTGGTAAGGGTTGTTCCTGATTCATCAGCAATTGCATCATTATGCTCACTTCCTTTCATTTTAGCTGCATTAAAACCAGCGCCAAATTCTATTCCTTTGATTGCGGGAATGGCAAATACAGCATGAGAAAGTAAGGATTCTACAGAATCAAAAAATGGTTCACCTAAACCTAATGGAATATTTTCTGCAACACATTCAATAATTCCTCCGATACTGTCATTATTTAATTGTGCATTTTCAATAGCGGAATTTATATTGCTTTCTCCACCGATTTCTTTTATAGAAGCTGTTGTAATAATAGAAGTTCCTAAATGTTCGATCATTTTCTTTGCGATCAACCCCGCAGCCACAAGGCAAACCGTTAATCTTCCGCTGAAATGCCCGCCACCCCGATAATCCTGGAAACCTTTATATTTCTTATCTGCAACAAAGTCTGCATGGCCTGGTCGTGGAATATCGCGGATAGCTGAATAATCCTCACTTTTTGTATTACTATTTTTAAATAATAAAGTAACGGGTGACCCTGTGGTAAATCCATTAAAAATGCCAGATATAAATTCCGGTATGTCTGCTTCCGAACGCGGTGTTGTTCCGGTTTGTGTACCGCCTCGCCTGCGATTCATATCGCTTTCAAAATCAATAACAGAAACAGGAATGCCGGGAACTACTCCATCAATCACTATTCCCACTGCAGGTCCATGAGACTCACCAAAAATATGCAACTTGAATATTCGTCCGAAACTGTTCATTTTTTAAATTAAACTGTGAAAGAAATTTTCGCACCTATTGATTGAATATCCTTAAAAAAATCCGGATAAGATTTATCTACTGCTTCAGCATTCTGAATCGTTACAGGCTGTTCACATGTAAGTGCAGCAACGGCAACCGCCATAGCAATCCTGTGGTCATTATGGCTGTCAACTATTCCCCCTTTCAGCAATGAACCGTGAATATACATTTCATCATCTTTAATTGATATATCTGCACCTAAAGATCGGAATACATTCACAAGTGTTAAGGCCCTGTTACTCTCTTTATTGATCAACCTGTGTACACCTTTTATAATTGTCAAGCCATTACAATTGCACGCCAATGCCACCAAAGGAGGAAAAAGATCAGGTGTATCCGTTGCATCATACATAAATGCATACAAAAAATGCGGCTTGTGTACATAAATGGATTCTTTGTCAACAGTAAAATTTACACCGCAGTATGCCAATATATGCATCAATTTTTTATCGCCTTGCAGAGAATCCGGGTTCAGGCCTTTTATAGTTATTTCACCCGCAATTACCGATGCAACCAGCAAGAATGCGCCATTACTCCAATCTCCATCTACCGTGCAAATAATATCATCTGTATTTTTTTTAGCAGGTGTAATAATAAAACTACCGGCTTCTGAGGAAATATTATTTCCAAATAATTTCATCATGTCCATTGTAATATCCAGATAAGGCTTACTAACGGCATGATGGGTTTTAATAATAATTTTTTCTTTCGCCTGATTAGCGACAGCTATTAATAATCCACTTAAATATTGTGAACTGTTTGATCCGTCAATTTCCATATTTTCTATTCGCATCGGACCACGAACGGTTACCGGAATTTTTCCATCGTTCGTAGTTACAGCAACACCCAGGGTTGTTAAATATTTTTCAAAAAAAGATACATCTCTTTTAGCTAAGCTACCATTGCCAGTCAGAGTAATTTCCTGACTTAAAGAAGCGCCTAACATAGTAAGTAAACGAAGCAACAATCCACTTTCTCCACAAAATATCTCACCGGAATAATTTATGGTATCCACTCCCTGAATCACCATTTCATTTTTGTTGCATTGTACCTTAGCACCTAATTTTTGAATAGCTTCTAAAGCACTTTTCTCATCTTTACTTTTGCCGGAATTTTTGATTATTGTTTTCCCGGGAAATAATAATGCGAGTATATATGCACGCTGGGTAACACTTTTGCTGGATGGCAACACAACAAAACCATTTAATGAGGAAGGGGAAACGGTTACCTGCATCAGAGAATTTCATTTATATGCGCTTCTAAATAATTTATTTCAATCGGATAAATAACAGCATCCCCAATTTTGTTCAACAGAATAAAATGAATATACTTTCCATTTCTTTTCTTATCTAGTTTCATTACCTGAAATATTTCTGAATGATTAATTTCTATATGTACAAGTAAATGATATTTTTTTAGAAGTTGTACAATTTTGTTAGTATCGTTAAAATGCAGATCCGCTAATTTTTCAGATAACTTACAGGCGGCAACTATACCCATACTAATAGCTTGTCCGTGTGTTAATTGATACAACCTTTCAACGGCATGACCAAATGTATGGCCAAAATTTAATTTCCTTCTTTCACCGGAATCATTCTCGTCGTCGGAAACATATTTCATTTTAATTTTCAAACAACGTTCAATGATTCTGGCCGCTAAAGAAATGTCGGCCTGGATCTGATCCAAATCATATTTCTCCAACATTTCAAATAACTGGTCGTCAATAATACAGGCATATTTTATTATTTCAGCAAAACCATTCACCCACTCTGCTGCCGGCAATGTTTTTAAGAGTTGAAAATCATATATGATGCTGAGCGGTTGCCGGATAGTTCCCACTATATTTTTTACCAACCCATGATTAATACCGTTTTTTCCACCTATCGCAGCATCAGCCATGGCCAGAACAGTAGTGGGAATAAAAGCAAAGGGAATTCCTCTTTTATAAATACTGCCCGCATAACCTGTAAGATCGGTAATAACACCGCCTCCGAAACCTACCAACAAACAATTATTATCCGCTTCATATTCTATTAATTTATCAATAATTAAATCTGCCGATACCTGCGTTTTGTTTTCTTCACCGGCTTGGATCACGATCAGTTGTAAGCCTGCAAAATCATTTTCATATAATTTGTAAATATTGGAATCCGTTATTAAAATTATTTTTCTATTCAAACTGTCATTCAAAACTATCTGCCAGTCAACATTCAAATGACAGGTAACTTTTGATGATGGCAAATGAAATTCTAAAATATTTTTTTCTGAATCAGTCATTCATAATTTTTGTCTGATGATGAATACTTTCCAGATGCACCGCATCAAAATACCGTAAAATAAACTCTTTACTTAACCCAAGCTCTTCCATTTTATTAAGCGCCCGTTCCCGGATTTCATTCCACCTTGTAGTTTGTAATACAGTAATGTTATTTTCCTTTTTATACAATCCGATTTTATCTGCAATTTTCATGCGTTCCCCTAAAAGATTTAATAATTCATCATCCAGTTCATCAATTTGTCCACGAAGATTCAGCAAGGCATTGATCAGCTCTGTTTTAGTAATTTCATCTGTGCGCCAAGTTAAACTTTCAATTAATTTTAAATAATTTTCAGGAGTAACCTGTTGCTTTGCATCACTCCAGGCCATATCCGGATTGATATGGCATTCAATCATCAAACCATTATAATTCAGGTCAATGCTTTTTTGAGAGATATATTGTAATAAATTCCGGTTGCCGCAAATATGACTGGGATCGCAGATCATTGGAAGTTCGGGAAAACGCCTTTTCATTTCTATAGCAAGGTGCCACATGGGAGGATTTCGGTATTTAGTATTACCATAAGATGAAAAACCACGGTGAATAAGTGCAATAGAGGAAACACCGGCTTTTTCAACTCTTTCCAAAGCACCCGCCCAGAGTTCGATATCTGGATTAACAGGATTTTTTATAAATACCGGAACTTTCGCACCTTGCAAAGCGTCTGCAACATCCTGAACACTGAAAGGATTTACAGTAGTACGGGCACCAATCCAGATCGCATCAATATTATTTTTTAGGGAATCTTCCACATGTTTTGCTGTGGCCACTTCTACCATTACCGGAATATTGACAGCATTTCCCGCATCTTTCAACCAGTTTAATCCAATTGTTCCTACTCCTTCAAACATGCCAGGTCGTGTACGTGGCTTCCAGATTCCTGCCCGAATAAAATCTACTTTTTTTGTTTTGGAAAGTTGCTGAACCGTTTCATGAACCTGAGATTCAGTTTCTGCACTACAAGGACCACTAATCAACAGCGGTTTTTTAAGAATCAAAGCATCAGCAGGATCAGCCATTTCAAATTTTATATAAAAGTACTACAACCTTGTACAAAAAGAATAGCCACCCCTGAGGATGGCTATATGATTTTCGAAAGCTAATTGTTTCGATAAGTACCAGATTAATTACCTTTTTTCATTGTATCAGCTGACATTTTATTGTCACCAGACATTTTATTCACAGTGTCAGTAGTTGTAGTAGTTGTAGTAACAACAGTTGCAGTATCTGGAGCTGGTGTTTCTGGAGTTGTAACTACAGTTGTAGTATCAGTAGTAGTAGTTTCAGATTTTTCACCATCATTACAAGCTGTGAAAGATGCAGCGATCAATGCAATTGCTAAGAACTTTTTCATTTGTTTTGTTTTAATTTAAATTATAATTTGATATTAATACCTCAATTGAAAAAAGGTAACCCGAATTAAAAATTTATTTTAGGAAAATATCCAAACTACTGATTATCAATAAATATCTTTTAATTAGTTATTCCATTTTAAAAAAAAATCTAATGTAAAATCTTATAGTTAAAGCAGGAAAATCACAATTTTAAATTCTTTCGTTTTTTTTGGGTTACCAATTCAGTTATTATTGTATTAATAAGTATATCAGGTGAATACAATTCAGGAAACCGAACTAATAGAAGCATTAGCCAGAGAGGACAAAAGTGCCATTGAAAAAATTTATCGTGATAATTACGCAATGGTTCATACAATGGTATTACAGAATAATGGCAGTTCGGATGATGCCGCTGATATTTTTCAGGAGACGATGATCGTACTTTTTGAAAAATCGAAGCAGGAAGGATTTGAGCTCAGATGTCAGTTGAAAACGTTTATTTATTCAATCTGCCGTCGTTTATGGCTTAAAAAATTGCAGGCATCGAACAGAATCAGCAGTTCTTTGGAGAATACAGAAGACCTTGTTTTTGTGGAAGATGATATGGAATTGCATGAAAACAAGCAAAAAGATTTTCAACTAATGGAGCAATCCATGCATAAACTGGGAGAACCCTGCAAAAGTTTACTGGAAGCCTATTACATACAGAAAAAACAAATGCAGTCGATTGCTACAGAATTTGGATATACGAATGCAGATAATGCAAAAACACAGAAATATAAATGCCTTGTGCGATTGAAAAAACTGTTTTTTGCTCAATATAAAAATTTATAATGGAAGACACTTTACTAATAGATGCTGCAGAACGATTTGCTAAAGGCGAAATGTCTGCTGAAGAAAAAGCATTTTTTGAAGAGATCAGAAAAAACAATCCTGATGTAGATCAGTTGGTTGTAGAACAGATTTTTTTTCTAAATGAGTTGCAACGCTATTCTGATCACAAAAATTTCCGACATGCGTTGCATGAAGTAGAAGCTACATTAGTTAATGAAGGATTTATTACACGAAATACGAAAAATAGTGGTGGAAAAGTAGTTCAGCTCTGGAGTAAACACCGTAAAACCATTTCTGTAGCAGCTTCTATTGCCGGTATTGTATCCATTTTTATCGCCAGCATTATTTCTGCGGTTTCATCTGACGAACATACAAATATTAAACCCCTGGTAGATAAATTAAATCAGCAGGAATCCAAAACACGACAGATAGAATCAAAAGTAAATCAACTTGCAGCGGCCTCAAATACTCCTATTACTCCTGTTAAACCTCGCCTGGATGCTAAATTCCGGGCAACTGGTTTTGTAATAGATGCAACCAATAATTTTATTGTTACCAATGCTCACGTTGTTAAAGAAGCACTTCACGAATTAATTATAGAAAATATAAAAGGAGAACAGTATAGTGCAGAAGCTGTATATGTTGATGTTGAAAGTGACCTGGCCATTTTAAAAGTAACGGATAAAGAATTCAAACGTCTTCCGCCTATGCCTTACGGTATCCGTAAAAATAATGCGGATCTTGGTGAGCAGGTTTTCACATTAGGATATCCAAAACAGGAAATTGTATATGGTGAAGGATATATAAGCGCAAGAAACGGATATATGCTGGATACCATATATTTTCAGATGAGCACTTCTGCAAATGAAGGAAATAGTGGTTCTCCTGTTATTAATAAAAAAGGAGAATTGTTAGGCATCATCACAAGTATGGAAACAAATGCAGAAGGTGTTGTATTTGCTTTAAAAACTTCTAATATTTATAAAGCTATTGAAGAAGTGAACAAATTGAAAACATATCCTACCATTAAATTATCAAACAGCAATAGTTCTATAAAAAATATGCCTCGTGAAAACCAGATCAAGCGCCTGCAAGATTATGTTTTCATGATAAAAGGAAATTAAAAATATTTGTAATTAAAAAAAAGGGGAAGTAAATTTCCCCTTTTTTTATGCGATCTTTTCTAAATCCCAAAGTGATTCAGGATAAATATCCTCTGCAATTAATTGATCAAGGCTTGCTTTCACGGAAGGAGCATCTTCTTTATAAGTAACTCCGAACCATTGTGATGAAGTTGGGATTACTATGATCTCTCCTTTCCCGTCTTTTATGAATTGATCTGCAATGATGGGAATAAAAAATTCTGCTTTAATATTCTCCTTATTATTTTTTACAAAATCCATAAACAAAGTTGCCATAGTTTGAAAGATGGATGGATGAAAACACCAGAAATTCATGGATACACTTGATTGAGCTTCCACTTCATGTTTGGTTTCATTTTCCTCATACACCACTTTACCATTTTCTGCATAAATGTTTGTTCGTTCTTTGATACTGATCAAACGGTTTTTTGAATTTACTTCACAAACACCACGGCTCACAGTTCCATGATCACTTAATGTTTTATCCAATTGATATCCGATAATAGCTGCCGTATTTTCATTGCATTCATTGGTTAAAAACTTTGCTGCTTTTTTAAATGCATCTTCTCCATAAAAGTCATCTGCATTAATTACGGCAAATGGTTCATGTATTACATCTTTTGCACATAATACAGCATGCCCTGTTCCCCAAGGTTTTATTCTTCCCCCTGGCCTATCAGAAGGATTTACAAAACTGTCCAGTTCCTGGCACACATATTTTAATTCAATTTTACCTTTTAATTTTTCATCGAAACGAGCTTTGAAATTATCTGCAAAATCTTTTCTGATGATGAATACTACTTTTCCAAAACCCGCTCTGATAGCATCATAAATGGAATAATCCATAATAGTTTCTCCGGCAGGGCCAAATCCTTCGGTCTGCTTCATACTTCCATACCTGCTTGCCATACCAGCAGCTAAAATCAACAATGTTGGTTGCATATTAAATGATAAATTGTTTGAATAATAATAACTTGCCTGCAAATTTAATGCAATTGTTTTCTTATGACGGAAATTGACTTAAATGCCCCAATTAATACACTAAGCCATAAATTATTTTCAGATAAAAATATATCAGTCATGATGGTAAGGTTAGACCTTATCCATCCGGTGATTTCGGGAAACAAATTTTTCAAACTTCATTATTTTTTACAACAATGTTTATCAATGGCCTCTCCATCCTTGATCACTTTTGGTGGCCCTTATTCCAATCATCTCGCCGCGACAGCTTATGCAGCTCAATTATATAAAATCAAAGCAACCGGAATTATCAGAGGTGAAAAACCTGCCGTATATTCTCCTACACTAGAATTTTGTAAGGATTGTGGAATGCAGTTAGAATTTATTTCAAGAATGGAATATGCAAAACATAATTATGAGCAATATCACAAAGATTCAATTATAATTCCTGAAGGAGGATATCATATAAAAGGTGCAGAAGGTGCTTCTGTGATAATGGATCAGATTGTAAAACTGAATCCAACGCACGTTATTACTTCTGTAGGTACAGCAACTACCCTTGCGGGATTATTAATGAAGGAAACATCGGTTAAAATAATTGCTGTTCCAGCGTTAAAAAACATGATAGACATTCCTGATAGATTAGCGTTATTGCAGATTAAAAATAAACCTTTTGATATATGGGGAAATTATCATTTTGGCGGATATGCACAATATAATGATGTACTCATCGGGTTTATGAATGACTTCTACCGGCAATATACCATTCCTTTGGATTTTGTATATACCGCCAAAATGATGTATGCTTTGATAGATAAAGTGAAGGAGGATTATTTTGAAAATGGAAATATGATTGCCTGTTTACATACCGGTGGATTACAAGGAAATATTTCTATACAGGATCAATTAATATTTGATGTTTAACATCCCTTTATATTTGCAACTTCAAATCAAAAGAACTTGCCCATTATATTTGAATTGACGACCACTCAATGAAAAAAACATTTTCCTTTTTATTATCATTCTTTTTTGCGTTTGTTCTCCGGGCACAGGATACTTTGCCAAAAATTACCGTAAAGAATATGAGTGGAAGAATTATTGTGAGCTGGATGAATAATTATAAACTTCCCATCGCTAATATAAATATCCAACGCTCTTATGATAGCCTTAAAAATTATACAACGATCGGTTCAGTTTTAAATTCACAAAATATTGAAAATGGATATACGGATGTTAATCCACCCTATAGCAAAATGTATTATCGTGTGTTCGTTGCATTTGAAGGCGGAACGTATATTATTACTCCGTCTGTGAGGCCCATCAAAATTATTCCGCCACCCGTAGAAATAAAAGTAGATAGTATACAATTGATACCGGAAACAGATTCGAACCTTATAAAAGATTCCTTTAAAATAAAACCGGTAATTATTCCGGTTAAGCCGCCTGTAAAAAATCCGGTAAATGCTCCGGTAATATCTCCTCCTGTACCGCCAAAGCCTGTAATAACTTATCCAAGCCAGAAAATTTTTACATCGCGTAACCAGGATGTAATTATTTATTTACCCAATGCAGATACGAAAACTTATTTTATAAAATTTTATAATGAAGATGATAAAGAAATATTTCAACTTTCGAAACTAACTGAAAAATACCTGATTATTGAAAAAGTAAATTTCATTCATTCAGGATGGTTTCATTTTGAATTATTTGAAAATGGGGAGTTAATAGAAAAAAATAAATTTTACATACCAAAAGATACAAAAAAGAATTCCGACAAATCGCCACGTTGATCAGCAGAATTCCGACTGAAAAACCTTTTCAAAATTTTTTCTGATCTTGTGCTTCACCTCTTCATAATCTACTTCTCGGCCCAATTCTTTTTTTATAGACGTCACTTGTTTATTTACAATGCCACATGGAATAATGTGGTCGAAATATTTTAAATCTGTATTTACGTTAAGCGCAAAACCATGCATAGTGATCCATCGGCTGCAACGCACACCAATCGCACAAATTTTTCTTTCCTCTCCTTTTTTACCCGGAGAAATCCAAACACCTGTTTCGCCAGCACTTCTTTCTCCTTCAATGTCATATTCGGAAAGGGTACGAATAATAACTTCTTCTACATTGCGAAGGTATTTTCCAATATCAGTATAAAATTTTTCAAGATCCAAAATCGGGTATCCCACAATCTGTTGCAGTCCATGAAAAGTAATGTCTCCGCCTCTGTTTGTTTTAAAAAATTCAATATTTTTTATTTCCCGCTCTTCATCTGTTATCAGCACGTTAGAAATATCTCCACTTTTGCCAAGCGTAAATACGGGAGGATGTTCGCATAATAAAAAATAATGCTGCGTGGCGATGTCGTTATTGTCACTCAATCTTGCAGCTGATTTTATTGCAACATTATTCTGAAGTAATTTTTCCTGGTAATCCCAGGCTGATTTATAATCAATAATTCCCAGATCTTCAAATATCACCTGTTGCTTATCCACTGCATTGTTTTAATTTGCAAACTTAATTAAAATGCGCCGCAAGCGTTGATGTTGTATGGATGATGTAAACTTGGAGGAAATTTCAGAATCAGAGGTTTTGTATGAGCGTTTATCTCTCGTGATTGATAAAGGTCAGGTTCCTTTGCGTATAGATAAATTCCTTATGACAAGGATTGAACATGCCACCCGAAATAAAATTCAAACAGCTATTGAAGATCAGATGGTATTAGTGAATGATTTTCCTATAAAAAGTAATTATAAAGTACGGCCGGGAGACAAGATCATCATTTTCGACAATAATATTCCCGAATCTTCAGAGATCATTCCACAAAATATACCATTGGATATAGTGTATGAAGATGACTATTTATTTATTATCAATAAACCCGTTGGAATGGTTGTTCATCCGGGATGCGGGAATCCTAATAAAACCTTGGTAAATGCGGTTGCATACCATCTGGAACAATCTAACCAGGTTATAGATGAAAATGATTTGCCGCGTTTAGGCCTGGTACACAGAATAGATAAAAATACCAGTGGTTTATTGGTTGTTGCAAAAAGGCAAAGTGTGATGAGCCACCTGGCAAAACAATTTGCAGATCATACCGTTTACAGAAGATATAAAGCCCTGGTTTGGGGTGATTTTGATAAAGAATCAGGAACCATTATTGCACACGTAGGCCGGCATTTACGTCACCGGAAATTATTTACAGCTTATCCTGATGGTGACCATGGAAAAGAAGCGATCACTCATTATAAAGTTGTTGAAAAATTTAATTACGTCACACTTGTTGAGTGCCGCCTGGAAACAGGTCGTACGCACCAGATACGAGTGCATATGCAATTGATTGGACATCCATTATTTAATGATGATACTTATGGTGGAAATAGAATTGTAAAAGGAACTATTTATACCAAATACAAACAGTTTGTAGAAAATTGTTTCCAGTTATGTAAACGCCAGGCTTTGCATGCAGCTGAATTAGGTTTTATTCATCCTGTTACCGGAAAAGAAATGCTCTTCACCTCTGAATTACCGGAAGATATGCAGAACGTTATTGAAAAATGGAGAGGTTATACAACACACAAAACATCAGAGAATTAATTGCTGTTTTTTGTTTCTTCCAGTTCTGTTTCTTTAATTTTTGCTTCCAGTTTTTCTTTTTTCATTCCTACTCTTATAAAGCCAAATAAACTAATGTAAATGTTGGCGATCCATACCAATGCAAATCCGCCAACTAAATATCCTCTCCAACCAGTGAATAATAAGTTGTAATGCGTTATTATAAGAAAAATAGCAGTTACATAATGACTGAAACAATATTCGCAGGTGAATAAATAAAAAAATTTACGTGTCAATAAATTTTTACAGTCGGTTGATTTCTTAACACAATATTCCCGTGGCTCACGAAATACTTCTTCATGTGTAACTGTCCATGAAATACTCGCAATCGGCAATGCCAGCAGAAAAAGATAAATGATCTGATGATGCAGATCCATGTTTTTTTATTTTATAATTCGAAATAAAAATCAACTGTAATTATAATAAAGAAATGTGATAAATGATACAATTGTACTCTTTCAGTCATTAAAATTACTCAAAGTTGCTGTAAAGACACCTACTTCCCTTTTTTTGGTAATGGCTTTCCAGTTGCCATTATATCGGATGACAGCAGGAACAGTAAGTCCTTTATAGGTTGTCATGATTACTTCCATCTGGACTTTGAAATCATAAAAAATAGCATCATAACTCAATGAATAATTCCGGGCAACCACTTCAAAAGTAGCATCATTAAACCAGGTATTCATTTCATCAATCAATACACGGTTTTCCTTTCCAGGTTTTACTTTTTGCTTAAGGATATAACAATTTGTATTATTATAAAAGTCGTAATCAATACTCATATCATAGGCATCTGCCAGATCTTCATTAAATATTTCAGATTTTTTGCCCATGAATGGAATGCCATCTATTTTTCTTCCTGGGTTGAAAAACAACATTTTTAGTTGTTCTTTATTTTTTTCCATTCCCGATTTTCCCGATGTAGAAAAATCGTGCCCGGCTACTATATTATTTTCACCACAAATTTTCCCTTTAGTAAAAAAAAGCGAGGCATACATATTAGCGGTGTAATAATTAAAATCCCTGTTTTCATCATACATATCACCGGAAACTTCTTCTTCCAATACCTGCATTGTTCTGCAACTATCTTTACGAATCTGACGGGTACGGCTTCGTAATGCTGCATGCATTTTTCCTTTTTTATTCATCATCCGTATATCATTGATGGAGGTGAATGATAAGATGCGCAGGTTTCGAAAAGCTTTATAAAAACTCGTGTCAGTCTTTACACGTAAAATAAATGCAGGAACATTTAATTTATTATCGAGCACTATATTGGAAAGTGTGATCACATTTTTACCATTTGCAAAAACAGAATCAGGAGTTTGAGCCTTACACCAGTTCAACAAAAAATAAAATAATATGGTGTATTGCCATTTC
>JBKJSZ010000301.1:0-9217 GCA_046593675.1 Ferruginibacter sp. | reverse complement strand
GGATTAAAACGAACCCTGAAGCCTTATAAATATTTTGGCTGGATAATTCCGGTTGTTGAAACAATAATGCCAGGATATATTTGTTCACTTCACCAATTAGGAAAGGCTATGATTCAGGTTTCGATACAAGGAAATAACAATCATATTTTAGAAGTTAAAGACATTGTTGCTGCGGCTGTATAAATTAAGTAATAATTGTTTCAGTTTTGTATTCTCATCACAGTGATTTGCTTTTGCATTTAAAAGGCGCATTTGCAAATGTAAATTGTAGAAGTTGGTGTGAGTATTCACACTGAAAAAAGTGAATAAGGTATGAAGCTACCAGTCAGTGAACAATTTATTTTTGAAGTTCTCAACCATAAATCTAACGCTGAATGAAATAGATTTTCTATGTATAAATGAGATTGTAATTCTAAAACTTGATCAGCTTTTATTTAACCATTTTTACATTAACCGCGTTAGCACCTTTTGGTCCCATTTCTACTTCAAAAGAAACTTTATTATTCTCTTTGATAGCTTCTGTAAGCGCATTAATATGAACGAAAACACTTTCCTGAGTTTCCAGGTCTTTTATAAAACCATAACCTTTTGCATCATTAAAAAAAGTTACGATGCCCGTACGGATCAGATCTTCCGGGTTTACATCAGCTTGTTTTGGCACGCCGATCTCAATATCTTCTGCATTAATTATAATCCTTTTTTTGGGATCAGGAGGCGTTGAAGATAAGTTTCCATTTTCATCAAGGTATGCATACATTTCACTTTCGCCACCTTTATGATTCTCTTTTCTTTCCTGTTTTTTTTCAGCCTTTTCTTTCTGGCTTTGTTTTTTCTTTTTTTCTCTTTCTTTTTTGTTCCAGGTTTCTGCCATGTTGATAATTTTAGTTGATAACAGACACAAAGAGTTAGAAAATGTATCTGTTTGATTAAAGGTAGCATAATATCTTTAGGTGATAAGATTATGTGAAGGGAAAGAGAAAATAAAATTTGATTGCCATATCATTAAAATAACAGCGGAAATTCAGGATAAAAAACGTACATTTGTAATCACAATTGGATTTATCGCAAGGATCGCGAACGATTTTATCTGCTACGCATAACTGCTACTTTTTTAGTCATTAACTCCTGCAATCTTTCCAAAGATTATTTTATAATTTAAATTTTACAATGAACATTTATGTTTCAAATTTAAGCTTCAACATTCAGGATGAAGACTTAAGAGGTTATTTCGCAGAGTATGGAACAGTTACTTCTGCAAAAGTTATTATTGACAAAGAAACCGGCCGCAGTAAAGGCTTTGGTTTTGTGGAAATGCCTGATGCTCCTGCAGCTTCTAAGGCAATTGCTGAAATTGATGGTTCGGCTGCGGATGGCAGAACAATCAAAGTAACAGAAGCCCGCCCAAGAGAAGAAAGAAGCAATAAGCCTTCTTATTCTAAAAGCTGGTAATATGTTGGATTTTACTTTATTCATTATAAAACGAATCGTTTATGACTTTTGATCTCATTGAAAAATTTGTTGAAGCAAAAGATATGATGGGCAAACCTGTAAATATCTTTTTCAAACAACGGAACACCATTGAAGGTGTATTTATCCAGGGAAAAGATTACCAGGAAATGAAAGTGAAAAATTTCTGGAGAATTGTTGCCGGCCCTAATATTGCAGAATGGCAAAAAACCAAAGATATGAATCTGGCTAAATTATTCAGCGGGTCTGATTTTACCAGACTTAAATAATTAAAAAAAGCATGATCTCCCTGATCATGCTTTTTTTTTGTTTTAATATAGGCTTCTGGCCGGGTGGAATCGTTTTGTAAAAACAGAGTTATTTTATCTCTCCTCCATTATAAAATGTAAGTGGAATATTAATTCGGAAAATGAAGTTTCTTCCTGTATTAAAAACTCCCTTCCTTCCGGTTACCTGATTGATGTCCGTATATTTCAAACGACTTAAATGACTTTGATAAGCAACATCCGTTATATTATTTCCTAAAAGATAAATACTGAATATTTTTTTTCCTTTGTTCCGGATGTTCGTAGTTATACCGGCGTTAAATGTAGTATATCCTTGAGTGGAAGTTTCCGTTTTAAATGCAGTAAATGGTTTTTTCTGATCAAAGGTATAATCAACTTCAACGTGTATGATGAAATTATCCAACAACTTATTTTTATGAAATAATTCTGTTCTGATTTCACTATTCCAGTGTGTTGCCGGAATGAAAGGAACATTCTTATTTCCTTCAATAGCTTCCATAAATTTTCCTCTAACAAATGAAATCGTATTTTGCCAATGCAACCAATCCAAAGGATGAGGATGCAAATCTGAAACAAATTCAAATCCTGCCAGCGTAGCAGTTTTTTGAGCAAATTTAAAAGCAGGAATAAAATTGCCGTCCGATTCAACTAAAGAATCCAATGAATTAGCTCCGGATAATTTACTGTAGAAAATAAAATTGTCAATATGGTTGTAAAATAGATTTCCTTTCAACAATACATGTTCCGACGAATATTCCGCACCTGCGTCTAATTGCCAGGTGGTTTCAGATTTCAGAGCTGATGATCCATACTCATAGCGGTTAGTTCCTTCATGTGCACCGTTTGAAGACAATTCCGGAATGCTGGGTGCCCGAAAACCTCTGGCTGCATTCAACTTTATAACAACCTTACGGGTTGCCGAATAAGATATGCCTGCGCTTCCTGAAACATTTGAAAAGTTTTTAGAAAATGCTGTAAATTTTGTGGTAATTCCATCATTGAATTCGGAAGCTGATAATTGACGGTTGTCGTACCTTAACCCGCCACTCAAAGTAGATTTGCCAATGGTTTTTTGAGAATAAATATAACTGCCAATATCAACTAATGTATATTCTGGTATCAACACTTCATTCCCACGATTATAATTCTGCTGACGCATACCATTAATTCCGAAAGTACTATGCCATCCACCTTTTTCTTTAAAATGATAAGCAACTGTATAATTGAATGTTTGAAGATCGAAGTATAATTGAGCTATACCCGGACTATCTGCATTTCCAAATTCCCGCCTTTCATTGCGCTGAAAACCTGCAGTAAAGGAGATTCTTCCCTCACCGGCTTTAAAATTGTTTTCAGTTACAATTCTGGTATGTAAAATATGTTGATAGGGAACCAATGGATCTGTTTTTTTAAAATCAGCAGAAGTGGGCGTAGATTCTTCACCATTCGGTAACTTTTTAATAAAATGGCCAAGTGAATCTCTTTCCCCTTCAATTAACCCTGTGTGCTGATTAAAACGGCTTACTATAATATTACTGAATCCAGTCTTCCAGACATAGCCTGCGTTTCCTCCAAAATTTGTTTCATTAAATTTTGAATTCCATACATAACCATCATATTTATTTTTATAATCACCTGCTGATTTATAATCACTCCAAAAATTCCAGTTAATACGTGAGGTATTGCCGCCAATACTTGCATACACAGATCTTTGTCGGTTATTGGTGCCATAACCACTGATAATATTTCCTTTGGTTGTATGAGATGGTAATGGTGTTGCAGTGATGATATTCACAACACCAGCAAGTGCATCACTCCCATAGATTAAAGAAGCCGGGCCTTTTACAATTTCAATTCTGTTTACACTGTTCTCATCAATTTCAATTCCATGTTCATCACCCCATTGCTGTCCTTCCTGTCTTAAGCCATCATTAATCACAACTAATCTGTTATAACCCAGGCCGCGTATAATTGGTTTTGAGATGGCCGGTCCGGTTGATAACTGACTCACACCCGGCTGATTCCTCAGGGCATCAATAATATTGGAAGAAGGTGTTGAAAGCAATTGCTCCTTGCTGATTTTAATAACAGGCACCGGTGTTTTACGAATAGATATGGCAGAACCAACAGCTGTTACCGTTACTCCTTCGTTTTCGATAACAGAGGGCGACAATTGAAAATTCATTTCCGTATTCGCATCAATATCGATGTGTTCCACAACAGTTTTATATCCAAGAAAACTAATTTCAATAATGGTATGTCCAACCATTACATTTTTAAGAATATAATTTCCAACATTATCACTGGAGGTTCCTGATTTAAGATCAACCAAAATTATAGATGCACCAAATAAAGATAAACCGGTTTTTGCATCTGTTATCCGTCCATGAAGTGTGGCGGTTTTTTGCGCGTATGTACATACGCTTAGCAAGATAAATGTATATAATAGAAAAATCTTTTTCATACTAAAGAGGTTGTTATAAAAAATTCCGGCATATACAAATTTGCCGGCGTTAACTTATATCATGAAAAAGAGGGAGGGCCTTTATTTCCGTTTAGTAAACAGAATATTTTAGTGGCAGGTATGAGTGCAGAATTATACTCATTAGAGAAGTATAGTGTACAAATGTTGTATTGGAAAAATGCGGGTGTATAAAGATCATTTGCAACAAAAAATTTTTCAAGATGACAATAGAATGTTCGATGATGTACACACCCGTTTTGTTTTTTGTGTGTACAATTTTCAATTACATCCGTATGTGTTGCAAATGAATCATGCAAAAATTGCCTTGGTGTATTGCTTAAAATAATAAGCAAAAGCAAAATGAAAGAAATGATTTTTTTTATGGCAACCGCCCAATTCAAATTTGAATCTTTGTTGCAAAAATAGCGTATCTCTTATACAATCGGATATCTAAAGGTTTTCTTTTTTCAACTTCTCATAAAACCGTAATGCATCATCTTTTATAAATAACCTGCTGCCTTTGTTAATTGTTGCAGCGGAACCACAGGCCACTCCGAAACGTACAGCCATTTCCAAAGGTTCATTTTTTTCAAGCATCCAAGTAATTCCGGCTATCATACTATCGCCTGCACCAACAGTGCTGATTTTTTTTACAATGGGCGCAGAGAAAGTTTTTACCTTATCTTTTGTGAGCATCATGGCACCAGAAGAACCCATAGATACAATCATCACTTCACAATTTCCATCCTGCAAAATCTGTGATGCGGTTTCTTCAATTTCAGAATAATCCAGATGTTCTTTGCCTGCTAAAAAACATAATTCAGTAAGATTGGGTTTTAAAAGAAATACACCTTTTTTTAAAACAGCTTTTAATGGTTCGCCGGAAGTATCCACTATAAGTTTTATTTTTTTCTGAATGGCTATTTCGGCAATCCGGGAAAAAATTTCTGGTGTTACACCTTTTGGTAAACTACCGCTGCAGATGAGATAAGAAATGTTTTGAAAATTTATTATTGTATGAAGTATCTCTTCAATTTCATCTGTTTGTAAAATTTCACCCGGCATTACAAAGCGAAATTGTTTATTTGAAGAAGTTTCTTCTACAGCAAAACTTTCTCTAGTATTTCCTGAAACATTAATGCCATGATGAACAATGTTATGTTCCTCTAAAAGATGTAATAGGGTTTTACCATTTAAACCTCCGTAAGGGAAAATTGCGTGGCTTTTACCACCTAATTCTTGTATAGCTTTACTTACATTAATTCCACCTCCGCCTGCTTCAGTTTTCAGGTAAGAACAACGGATTTTTTTCTCAGGTATCAGGCGGTCTGTATCCGTACTTTTATCTAAAGCGGGATTTAATGTCAACGTTACAATCATACATTAAAGGAATAAATAGTGGAAGATTATTTGAAGTTAATCAAATGAATATCAATTTAACCTGCAATACCTGTTAATCAACAGAGTAAACCATATTGGTTTATAGAAACGGAGATCAGATGTTTACATAATTAAAATTGAAAATGCAGAGAGTAATGCAGTAATTCTCATCATTCTTATTAAAGTCAGAACAATAGAGTATATAATATAATAATTATATTTATTAAGAATGATCAGCTTTCATCTGATTGATTATAATGAGGGCAGGTGCTGATTCCCAACAATGCATAAATGATACAAAATCCTGTCAGACTTGTTAGTAATAAAAAAATACCAACTGAAATAGCTGCTGTAGAAAAATTACCTTTTACAGTATTGGTATAATACAAGAAGCCAATGGCAACTGCAACGAATAATCTGATAACCCTGTCAACACTTCCGATATTACGTTTCATATTTTATTTATTATTCATTCAGTTCACGGGATAGCCATTCATTATATATCTAAATCATACCAAAACCAAGGGCTAATCACTAAAAAATGTACGATACAAATGAATAACGAGTTTTTTTGAAAAAGATTATATGATAATTGACAGACATTCAATTATTTTAAAAAAATCTAATGTAGAATAGATCAAAAATTTAAATTGAAAAACATATTTTTGTTGAGTAATGGGGGATTAGCTCAGTTGGCTAGAGCGCTAGCATGGCATGTTAGAGGTCATCGGTTCGACCCCGATATTCTCCACAAAGCAGCTTGAAGAGCTGCTTTTTTATTGGCCATATCGGCTCCGTAAAATATTTAACCTGGATATATCATTAATAATTATGCAGGATTCAATAAAATTTAAAATTATTTTTACTATTTTTTTTAGTGGAAATCAATTTTTTATATTAATCATTTTTTTTGTATTAATCAATTTCCTTTAAAAACCAGTCTGATGATGGCTTTTGGCACGGTTCTTATAAGTGTAGCAATAATTCCTCAAAACACTTTAAAATTGAAAAACCTGATGAAAAAAATCATTTTTCCCATTCTGATTATCTCTTTTTTTAGCTGCCAAAAACAAACAGATCAAATTATATCTCCCGTTCAACAAGAACGAAAAATTGAAATATGTTCTGTAGACACTACTGCAATTCTGAATCGTTTAGTTTCAGCACGAAGACCCATTAAATGGCAGGTTACGCCAACCACACCTACAACCACTACCACTACAACCACACCTACAACCACCACGACAACTACAACTACTTCCACCACACTAACTCCAGGTACTTACAGTTGTATTTATCTGGATTTTGATGGCCAGATTGTTACCACCGCTTTTTGGAATAACGGAAATACGATTGCCTGTGCTTCATCCGGATTATCTGCAACCAGTATTGCCGCAGTTTTGGCAAAAGTGCAATCTAATTATTCAGCATATAATGTTGTAATTACAGACCAGGAATCTGTTTATATAAATGCCAATCCCGCAAAAAGACAAAGGGTGATCATTACACCTACAAGCAATTGGTATCCTGGTGTAGGTGGAATTTCTTATATAGGATCACTCACATTTAGCGATGGAACACCTTCATTTGTATTCTCTGATAAAATGTATTATGATGCCAGTTACGTAGGTGAAACAGTTTGTCACGAAGCTGGACATTCCGTGGGCTTATTACATCAAAGCACCTGGACAAGCACCTGCACCTTAAGCAATGTATATGCACCCAATGTGATCATGGGAAATAGTTTATTAGGAATTCCTGGAGTCTGGACAACCGGGACTACTAATGTTGCGTGTAATAATTATCAGAATGATAGAACATTATTATCAACTAAACTTGGCTTAAAATAAAAAAATTGTATAACAATATTCTATAGACAACCATATTCTTCCACTGAAACCAATATCCTACTTAACATCCAATATTCTACACGAGTGCTCCTTAATAGGAGCATTCTCATTTGATATACTACCTTGCAAGAAATAAATAGTACATGACTAATGGAGAGATAAAATTTTTGGAAGGGCCGCAGAACAGGTGGAGAGATTTTAAATTCACAGTAAATGTTTTAATGGATTTTATAAGAGGTTTCAGAACCCTTCATTTCGTTGGTCCTTGTGTTACAGTTTTTGGTTCCGCAAGATTTAAAGAAGATCATCTTTATTATAAACAAACACAGGAAATTTCTGCTCGTATTGCCGAACTCGGTTTTACAATTATGACCGGAGGCGGGCCAGGAATTATGGAAGCAGCAAACCGCGGTGCTAAAGATGTGGGAGGAAGAAGTGTGGGTTGTAATATTGTTTTGCCTTACGAACAAAAACATAATGCTTTCCTTGATCGATGGGTAAACATAAAATACTTTTTTGTTAGGAAAACTCTGCTGATAAAATATTCCTATGCATTCGTAGTAATGCCAGGTGGTTTCGGAACTTTAGATGAATATTTTGAGGCCCTTACGCTGATCCAGACTAAAATGATCAGCCAATTTCCGATCATAGTATTTGATAAGGAATTTCATAAAGATATACTGGAACATATTCAGTTTATGAAAGAAAAATCTACCATTTCCTCTGAAGACCTTAATCTTTGCTTATTTACCGATTCAGTTGAAGAAGCTGTGGCTCATATTCAAAAAAACGCCATTGTAAAATTTGGTTTGAAAGCAGAAAAAATCCGTTCCTCCTGGTGGTTATTTGAAAAGCAATTTTGATTATTCTTTACTTAAAATATTAACCAGTAAAAATTTAAAAAATAATCCCCTGCTTTTTTTCCCTTTGATGGATGATCTTTTCCAGCTTTCTGTTACAATATATTTTATCTCGGGCAGAATTTTCATCACAGCTATTATTTCTATTTCATACTTATTTCTGGAATGATTCAGTTTTTTCCTGAGCCATATTTTTATGAAAGGGGAAATTATCGCCATCCAGCCTGTAAGTATGATAAGAGTCCTTAAAATAATCTGAATAACACTTTCTTTTCCTAATATGAACAGACCATTCGGCAGATATTGTTGAACATAAATAATCATCAACACCAGCCACGTAATGATGATCATTTTGTTGAGTTTTATTTTGTTGGATGGATTCGGTAATGTAGAAATTCCTTTATCAAATATTAAATTTTCATTTTTCCATGTGGAAGCTTTCGTTGCAAGTGATGCGGAAAATTTTCCTGCAAAAAAACCAACAACAGCATGTAAAATAATGTAAGCAATAGCAACTTTGAAACTGAACGATGTAAGATTTTCCGAAGAAAATAATTTGATCATAAATTCATCAACTGCATTCCAGAAAGTTTTACCATAAATAATCACCAGCACAAAAATTCTTTGTACAGCAGATTCTGTTAATGCTAATATTCCTAAAATAATGGCGCCGGTTTTTAAACTTTTTTTTCGAATTAATATTTGTCCCATCAAACCCTGAAAAAACAAAGCGATATAGGCTGTTGGCGGTGCGTAAGGACTGAGCATCAATTTAAAAATGGCTACAATTACGGTGGCTTTCAGAATAGCTCCTTTCTCCGGAACATAATATCCGATCAATACAATGCATAAAACAGACAAGCTGCTTACGCCAAGTCCGGTTAAAGGAATTTTAAATCCGTGTAATAT
>JBKJSZ010000295.1:0-2886 GCA_046593675.1 Ferruginibacter sp. | reverse complement strand
TTTATTCTTAATGGATAAAGTAACTTTTTCAACATTTACTTCATGATCAACTTTTGATTTAAAGCGAACCTGCTTTAAATTGAGAATAATCTCTGTAACATCTTCTGTAATACCTTTCAACGTTGCAAATTCGTGATCTGCACCGGCAATGTTAATGCCTACAATAGCATAACCTTCCAGGGAATTGAGCAATACACGACGTAAAGCGTTACCGATAGTAACTCCATATCCTGGCTCAAGTGGACGGAATTCAAACTGCGCTTCGAAATCGTTAGCTTTCTGAAGAACAATTTTATCTGGCTTAACAAAATTTAAAATGGCCATTTGTATTTTGTTGTTTTAATTTAAAAATGTGCATCCAAACTGAAAATATCAGCAGGAAATTTGCTTATTTAGAATACAATTCCACGATCAGTTGCTCCTTAATATTTTCAGGAACACTTTCTCTTTCAGGATAGGCAACAAAAGTTCCTTTCATTTCGCTGTCATTGAAATCTATCCAGTTGAATTTTGCATTCTTACCACGCAGGTTGCCGGTAATAGCAGCATTGGCAGCACTCTTATTTTTCAATCCGATAATATCACCGGGCATACAACTGTAAGAAGGAATATTTAATACGTCACCGTTCACTGTAATGTGCTTATGACTCACCAACTGGCGGGAAGCCTGGCGGCTTGGCGCAATACCCATTCTGAAAACAGTATTATCTAAACGTGCTTCTAATAATTTAATAAGGTTTTCACCGGTAACACCTTTTTTACGGCTTGCTTCGTCAAAAGTTTTACGGAATTGTTTTTCAAGAAGTCCGTAAGTATATTTTGCTTTTTGCTTTTCTTTCAACTGCAATGCATATTCACTTGCAGTTTTACGCTTTTTAGTAGCGCCGTGTTGTCCCGGAGGATTACTGTTTTTAGTTAACCATTTTCCGTTTCCAGTAATAGGTTCGCCGAATCTGCGGGAAATTTTTGTTTTGGGGCCTGTATAACGTGCCATATTATTTAAGGTCTTTTAGTGACGATGTATTATCAAAAGACCGGTTAAAATAGATAATACACCCGGTTTATAATTATAAATGCTGAATTTTAAATTATAAATGAAATGCAATCTTTCTTAATTTATAATTCTTAATTCTTAATTTCCTATACTCTTCTTTTCTTGGGAGGACGGCAACCGTTGTGTGGTAAAGGTGTGATGTCTTTGATCATCACTACTTCCAAACCATTTTGAGATAAAGAACGGATGGCACCTTCACGGCCACTTCCCGGTCCTTTTACAAAAACATCCACTTTTTTCAAACCTGCATCCAGTGCAACTTTAGCTGCATCGGCTCCTGCCATTTGTGCGGCATAAGGCGTATTTTTCTTACTTCCTTTAAAGCCCATTTTACCGGCAGATGACCAGGAAATAACCTGACCTTGTTTGTTAGTTAAACTGATGATGATATTGTTGAAACTAGCCACGATGTGTGCATCGCCATAGCTGTCAACTTTTACCACTCTTTTTTTTGCGGCTGCTTTCGCATTTTGTTTTCCGCCCTGTGCTTTTGCCATTTTTTTAAAATAGGTAATCGTTAAATAAAAATCTTCCCTTTTGGTGAAGTGAGCCAACCCTCCTGCTGACTAAGCGATCTGGCGAGGGCTCAAAATGAACAGTCGTATTAAAACGATATGCCGGATATACCGGCACATCAATTAATTATTTTTTAGCAACTTTCTTCTTACCTGCAACCGTCTTACGTTTTCCTTTTCGTGTACGGCTGTTGGTTCTTGTACGCTGACCTCTTACCGGAAGTCCTTTACGATGGCGTAATCCACGATAACAAGCGATATCCAGTAAACGCTTGATGTTCATTTGGGTTTCACTTCTTAAAGCGCCTTCCGTTTTGAACTCACTGTTAATTACATTACGAATAGCAGTTTGCTCATCGTCATTCCACTGATTCACTTTCTTGTTAATATCAATACCTGATTTCTCAAGGATATAACGAGCAGTTGAAGGACCAATACCATAAATATAGGTAAGACCAATGACACCTCTTTTTCCTTTTGGCAAATCAATACCGGCAATACGAGCCATATGAATTCTTTATTTTTTAATTTAATATCTTGATTATCCTTGTTTTTGCTTAAAACGGGG
Organism: Ferruginibacter sp.; assembly: GCA_046593675.1. Lineage (GTDB taxonomy): Bacteria > Bacteroidota > Bacteroidia > Chitinophagales > Chitinophagaceae > Ferruginibacter. The sequence continues at coordinate 749 of JBKJSZ010000295.1, read as the reverse complement.
ATTCTTTTTGTTGATCACATACAGGCGTCCTTTCCTTCTCACGATTTTGCAATCAACACTGCGTTTTTTAATAGAAGCTCTAACCTTCATCTTTTATGTTTTAATATAGTTATCCGGCAGTTTGAACTGACGGTTTATTTATTTATATCTGAAGATGATTCTGCCTCTTGTAAGGTCATAAGGACTCATCTCCACACCTACTTTATCTCCCGGTAAAATTCTGATGTAATGCATCCGCATTTTCCCGGAAATAGTTGCCAGAATTTCATGGCCATTTTCTAACTTCACTTTAAACATCGCATTACTTAACGCTTCAATGATAGTTCCGTCTTGTTTGATTAATGCTTGTTTAGCCATAAATTTCGGAGCGCAAAGATAAGAGGAAAAATTTAATTACAAACCAAAAAAATACGAACTTCGAACCTAAATCATCAAAAAAAATGAAAAAGTTATTATTTCCCCTGGCTTTTATTGCCCTCATTACTTCCTCTTGTAAAAAAAACGATGCACCTGCAACGGCTGAGACTTATATGAACATATCAGCAGGAAGTGTTAGAAATTACAGTTTTACTGATAATAATGATGCTACCAACAACAGCACTTATTCCCAAACTTCCACTAACCGCGACACAACCGCTGGTGGAAAAACGTACCACGTGTTCACCAACAGCGATGGAACAACTGAATATTACAATCAAACTAATAATGACTATTTCCAACTTCAGGATGGATCTGCTATAGGTGCCGGA
>JBKJSZ010000190.1:0-2782 GCA_046593675.1 Ferruginibacter sp. | reverse complement strand
ATACTATTCAATTGTATAAACGCCAATTAAATTGCGGCAATTACTAACGTAAACAAAACGCATTCCTAAAATAATCTACGCCTCTCTTTGGCGCTACACATAATGAAGATCAAATTTTTTTGCGGATTTTTTTTTGCAAAATTATTTATAATCATCAGGGATATAAGTAACCGGTTATATATGCACAATGGTTGGTATAAAAATAATGCGGCAACTTTTTTACAATATGTAGATAAAGTGATATAAATATCAATCATAATTTAAAAAACATTTCTCACCGGTCTTATGATGATACATTTGAAATTGAAGTAAAAAGAAATGTAAAAATGTTAGTAGAAAATTTGCAGAAAATATAATAACTGTGTGCCCGGCTTGCAAAAATAAAAGTACTATTGAATTAACATACTCCTTTTACTTCTCCTTTCCATTTTATTTAAAATGGAGACAGAAATAACCAGCCATATCATTCCGAGACATAATCCCGCAATTACATCACTGAAATAATGCACGCGCAGGTATATTCTACTGATCCCGATTATAAGTAATAATAATAATAACAAAGAGATCAATATTGTTTTCAACAACTTGTTTTCTATTCTATTAAATACGATATACACCCATAAACCAAAGAATGCAAAACTCATAAAAGCATGACCACTTGGAAAACTTAAACCTGATGCAGGACTTAACAAGGGCTCCAGAGGCCTTTGCCTTCCAAATAATAATTTTAAAAAGAACATCAGCAATAAACTGGAAATGGCAACAGAGGCAATTTTTATGGCAAACCATTTATCTTTTAAAACAAAAAATACAAAAGCGATCATCAATAAATTGGCGGGAACCAGAAATTTATGAGAACCGAAAAAGGTAAAAAATAACATCAGTGAATTCGAACGATCTGAAATAAATCTTTCAAGAAATAAAAATACCTTTTTATCCATCATAAAGGTTTCATCAAAAAACACTTCGTGAACTAAAAAACTTACTGTAAATAAAGAGGAAAAGAAAACAACCAAAACAATCAACATTTCAAGAGATAATAGTTTTATTCTGTTGAAAACAAATGCATAGGATGACCTGATTGCTTTTCTCATAAAATGCTTTTATATTTTAAGAGAGAAAAGTTCCAGTCCGTTCGATTTGCCTTTTAATTCAATAATGCCAAGGCTTTCCGACTGCCATTCTTTCAAATCAGAATATTGAATAAAGTCTGATGATACAATGAATTTTTGATTCAATTCGTTACAAGCACTTCTGATGCGTGCAGTGGTGTTCATCGTATCACCACTCATGGCCAAGTCTTTCTTTATAATGCCGATCTCTCCTACTGTTACCTCACCAACATGAATACCAACCCGGAACTCAGGGATTACATTGAATTCTCTTCGAAATTTTTCACTGTTTTTCTGAATATATTTTCGGGCAAGAATCACAGAAGCCAGGCAAGCTTTTATATTTTTGGGAGAATTGATCCAGGAAACCACCACTTCATCACCCACATATTGATAAATTCTTCCTTTGTGATCTATTAAAGCCAGAGAAACATATTTAATAAATTCCCTTATGAATAAAAAATATTGATGATGCCCTAATTTTTCTGCAATGGGTGTAGAATCTTTTAAATCAATGAACATCACGATCCTGTATTCTTCTTTTGGGCGAATATATTTTCCTAATAAAATATCGATAAAAACGCCAGGCGCATATTTTTCATTTATTTCAATATATAACTGCGTAACTACAAATAATATTAACCAATAAATTGTTTTTTGTAAAAGCCATTGAATTTTTAAAGATTCATTAAAAAATGATTCGATTGATTCTGCAATCGAATGTTGATAAAGAAAAATGTTTTGTGTAAAATGAACAATAAAATTCATTATGAAGGCAGCACACAAAAGTAAAACACTCTTTGATAGAAAATTTGCCCATAAAGGTAAGGGCTGTAAATATTTTTTAAACCCATAAATAAATAAGTATCCCATAATAAAACTCATCAGAAAAACAAGCCCTTCCCGGATTGCAATACTTTTCACTGCATCTTCTAAATGAACAATGTCAGAAAGTATCAACATTACAAAATCGATAGATGTCCAGAATACTGCAATAAATAAAATTGATTTGAAACGGTATTGTCCTAACGCGGAAATAGCACTATTTTTTTCTACGGGACGGCTCATAATTTATTTTTTAAAAGCGAATAAATTTCCTGCTGAGCATTCCATGGAAATTTGGATGATTCCGTTTTTTCCATTTCTAGTTTATTATTAATTACCACTGCCTGTACATTATCTTTCCATTGCGTTTCAAAATATTCGATCAGTTCATTCTTACATTGTTCTTCTTTAACCGGTACAATAACTTCAATGCGATGCAAGAGATTTCTTGTCATCAGATCTGATGATCCCATGGCAACCATAGCATCTTCTTCACCTCCAAAAATAAACAGCCTTGTATGTTCCAGAAAGCGATCAACAATTCTTTTGATAGTAATATTTGTACTTATGGGTGGCAGAGAGGGTATAAGGCAACAGACACTACGTACTATCATATTAATTTTTACTCCGGCCTGGCTGGCTTTGTAGAGTAGCTCAATAAAAGATGGTTCTTCCAGATTGTTTACTTTAATCCTGATTAAAGCAGGCATTCCTTTTTTTGCTTTTTTGATCTCTCTGTTTATATAATATTCAAATACAGTTAACTGGTTAAATCTCGAGACAATTAATTCATCGAATTTAATTTTTGATGCTTCCGGTTTTATTTTCTTTTGAAGAAATTCACA
>JBKJSZ010000106.1:0-3616 GCA_046593675.1 Ferruginibacter sp. | reverse complement strand
ACTGATATCAGTTGTTGAAGCTGACTCTATTTCAACAGTTGTAATTTTATCTGCAGATCGAAATCCGGCATTAACATTTATATTTGATATTATACCGATGGTATTTACACTTTTAGAAATATCGTATGTTATAGTTTTATTTGATTTAACTGAAAAACTAACATCACGAAGTTGACTGTTATAAAAATTCTTCCGTACAATATTATCACTTGGAAAACGACGTGACAGGAAAGAATCAAGGAATAAAAACATCAATAGAAATAACGATACAGCTAAACATTTTTTAAACCAGATATTAATTTTGTTTGCGGATGGAGCATCTTGATTGCGATTAATTTTCAAAGCAATTTCCTCCCACCTGTCATCCCCTTGCTTCAATGGATAATCCTTTGATGCCCTATTAAATAATTCTTCCATATCGGGTCCTATATCTTGCATAGATTTTGAGCTTCCATATTTTTAATGAGGTTTTGTAAAAATGCTTTTGCCCTGGTTAAAGTTGATCTTGATGTGCTTATTGATATTTTCAGCATGTCAGCAATTTGGGTATGTGTATATCCATCTAATACATATAAATTAAAAACGATCCGGTAATTAGGTGGCAGGTTTTTTATAAGAATTATTACTTCTTTATAAAGCAGCAATTGATCTGCATCATAATGTCTATCCGTGATATCCCAAACATCTTCCGGTATTCCGCCAATTTCCGGAAGCATTAAACTTCGTCTTAATTCATCAATAGAGCAATTCACCATAATCCTCTTTATCCATCCCATTAAAAGTTTTTCAACATCTTCTTCTTTGTTCTTTTTAAATTGGTCGAAATGATTAAATGCTTTTACAAAACCATCAGTGACCACATCCATTGCTTTTTCATATCTGTATATATAGCGAAAAACAATTTTACACGCAAACCCACGATAGCGGTCGTATAGCAGCCGCTGATATTTGGGCTCCCTGTTAATACAGCCATTTACTATATGGTTTATTTTTTCCAAACCTTTATTCTATACGCTAATTTAACTAATATAAACCTTGAATATTTTTTACCAATAAGATGCGTCGCTGAATCTGTAAATAAAGCTTCTGTATATATATACGATGGAGTTAAAAAAATGCTGCAATACATAAAATAAAAAATGAGAGTGCTAGAGGAGATAATGTCATAATATGATGATCAGCGGAACTCTATGCACAACTTTTAGATGATTATGCAATTGAAATTAGTTTTTGTCGGTTGTTCCATATTCAGGGTTGTTTCTAACATTTACACATATGCGTACATCCTAAATTCATCCATTTAAAGCCCATTTTACCTTTTGAGAATAAAAGTTTTATAAAAAAAATGGATACGCTACTTTTACAGCCAGTTTTTTAATAAAAAATTTATTTATGCCTCAGCTTCAGAACCGGCAGTTTTTAGACTTTGAGAAACCTATTAAAGAACTCTATGATCAGATAGAGCAATTGAAGGTTACGCAGGATAGATCGAAAACAGACATGAGCGCAGCCATTGCCCAGCTGGAACAAAAAATTGTTGAAACTAAAAAACACCTCACAGATAATCTTACACCCTGGCATCGTGTTCAGTTGAGCCGTCATCCTGATCGTCCATATACACTTAAGTACATTGAAAAAATGTGCACCAATTTCATAGAACTCCATGGCGATCGAAATGTAAAAGATGATAAAGCCATGGTGGGTGGATTTGCTAAATTAGGCGATCAAACCGTAATGATCATCGGCCAGCAAAAAGGCAACAACACTAAAACCCGCCAGCTCCGCAATTTCGGAATGGCTAATCCTGAAGGATACAGAAAAGCCCTGCGGTTAATGAAACTTGCTGAAAAGTTTAATAGGCCTGTGATCACTTTAATAGATACGCCCGGCGCCTATCCCGGTCTGGAAGCAGAAGAACGTGGACAAGGCGAAGCGATCGCACGGAATATTTATGAAATGATAAGCCTGAAAGTTCCGGTGATCTGTGTGATCATTGGCGAAGGTGCAAGTGGTGGCGCTTTAGGTATTGGTGTGGGAGACAAAGTGGTGATGATGGAAAATACCTGGTACACCGTTATTTCTCCGGAAAGTTGCAGTAGTATTCTTTGGAGGAGCTGGGATAAAAAAGAAACAGCCGCAGAACAACTCAGGCTTACCGGAAAAGATATGCTCTCATTTGGTTTAGTAGATGATGTGATTGCTGAACCATTAGGTGGCGCACATTGGGATTATGACCAGGCTGCTGAAATTTTAAAGAATTATTTAATTCCAACCATTCAGCATTTGCAACAATTTACACCGGAAGAACGTGTACAGCAAAGAATAGATAAATTCAATAAAATGGGTTTCTGGGAAGAAACAACAGAAGCACCGGCGCAACAGATTAATTCAGTACAGCAAATGGATCAATAAAAATATTTATGCTCAAGATCGGGGTTTTAGGTGTTGGTCACCTTGGAAAATTTCATTTGAATAACTGGCAGGAAATGGCAGATGTGAACCTGGTTGGTTTTTTTGATCCCGATGATGCCAATGCAAAATCTGTGGAAGAGAAATATCAATTGAAAAGATTTTTGTCTGCAGAAGAATTAATGGATGCGTGTGATGCAGTGGATATTGTAGCGCCAACCAGTTTTCATTTTGAGCTTTGTTCCATGGCATTACGTAAAGGCCGCCACGTTTTTGTGGAAAAGCCTCTGGCAAATACAATGGAAGAAGCCAGGTCATTGGTGAAACTTGCCAGAGAATCTAATCTTCGTTTTCAGGTGGGACATGTAGAACGCTTCAACCCTGCTTTTCTGGCATTGAAAAATGAAGAGCTCCATCCGATGTTTATAGAAGTACATCGCCTGGCACAATTTAATCCCCGTGGAACAGATGTGAGTGTGATACTCGACCTGATGATACATGATATTGATATCATTTTAAATCTTGTAAAAAGTAATGTGGCTAATATATCTGCCAATGGTGTTGCCGTAATGAGTGATACGCCCGATATTGCCAACGTACGAATTGAATTTGACAATGGTTGCGTGGCTAATTTAACCAGCAGCAGAATATCGCTGAAGAAAATGCGAAAGATGCGGATCTTTCAGAAAGATGCCTATATCGGAATAGATTTTTTAGATAAGAAAACAGAAGTTATACGTTTGGATACGCCGGGCGATCAGAATATGATCACCTTTGATATTGAAACCAATCATGGTAAAAAAACAATTGCTATTGCCAATCCTTCTGTAAAAGATGGCAATGCTATAAAAATGGAACTGGAAGCTTTTTGTGAGTCTATCAAAAATAATACAGAAACGGCCGTTACCATTTTAGATGGGTTCAGTGCGATGGAAGTAGCGCATAAAATTCTGGAAAAGATCAATCACAAACAATCTTAAGCCTGCGTGAAGCAGCCAAGGTTACATAGCAACTGGTACATTCTTACCGATGTTTTTATTTGCATCATTACCTGGTTGTGTTTTTACTATTTACGCACCGTTATTTACGGTTATCCATTTAGTATTCCTCCGGGCTTTTATATTGGCCTTACCTTATACAGCGTGGGCTGGATTTTACTGCATTATTTATCCGGTTCCTATACAAACCCTTACGAAAAATCGAGGCT
>JBKJSZ010000093.1:0-3091 GCA_046593675.1 Ferruginibacter sp. | reverse complement strand
CGTTGTTAAGTGTATGCGGAATATATCCGAGCAATGGATCGTGCGCAGAAGTTTGATCGGTTAAAGTTTCAGGAATTATTTTTCTATCTATTAATCTTTGTAATAAAGAAATGGCATTGCATAAAACTCCGATACTATGTGCACGTCCTTCTTTTTTGGCAATTAATGCAGCATCTATTGCAGCGTCAATATCGGTAAATTTTTCATCGAGATACCGAGTTTCAATTCTTTTATCAATACGCCATTCTTCCACTTCAGCCACTAAAGCAACACCTTCATTCATGGTAATGGCCAGTGGCTGTGCTCCACCCATTCCTCCTAAACCTGCTGTAACATTTAAAGTGCCTTTTAAACTGCCATTAAAATGTTTGTTTGCGGCAGCACCGTACGTTTCATAAGTTCCCTGTACAATTCCCTGGCTTCCAATGTAGATCCAGCTACCTGCTGTCATTTGCCCGTACATCATTAATCCTTTTTTATCCAATTCATCAAAATGTTCCCACGTTGCCCATTTAGGAACAAGTTGAGAATTACTAATTAAAACGCGTGGTGCATCTGCATGTGTTTTCAGCATTGCGACCGGTTTGCCACTTTGTATTAATAATGTTTCGTCAGCTTCCAGTACTTTTAATGCCTTGATGATCAGATCCAGTGATTCCACATTCCTTGCTGCTTTTCCACGTCCGCCATATACAATTAATTCTTCCGGACGTTCTGCTACTTCAGGGTCGAGGTTGTTCAGTAACATGCGAAGTGCCGCTTCCTGAATCCATCCTTTACATTGCAATATGTTTCCGGTTGGAGTTTTATATTTTGCGAAATCATATGCTTTTTCAATCGTGCTCATAAAATTTTTATTTAGATATTGATTCTGTTTACAAAGAATAGTTTCTTAAAAATTCAATAGTATGAATCATGTCTGTATGCAGCACACGATCCGCTACATTAGCGGAAACTATTTCTCTGTATGCAGAAATTATTTTTTCCAATTGTGGAGATGTTTTTAAAGGCCTTCTGAATTCCATTGCCTGAACAGCGGTTAATAATTCTATAGCCAATACTTTTTCTACGTTCTGCAAAACGCGATAACATTTAGTAGCTGCATTGGCGCCCATGCTTACATGATCTTCCTGATTATTGCTGCTTGAAATAGAATCAACAGAAGCCGGTGTACATAATTGTTTATTTTCACTTACAATACCCGCTGCGGTGTATTGCGGTATCATAAAACCGGAATGTAATCCAGGATTTTTAACGAGGAACAAAGGAAGGTTTCTTTGTCCACTGATCAACTGATATGTTCTTCTTTCACTGATATTGCCGATCTCACTCATTGCAATAGATAAAAAATCTGCAGCAAGGGCCAGAGGTTGTCCATGAAAATTTCCTCCGCTGAGAATCAGATCTTCATCTGGAAAAATATTCGGATTATCCGTAACGGAATTTAATTCCCTGATAAAAGTTTCCAGAATAAAATCAAAATTATCTTTTGTGGCACCATGTACCTGTGGTATGCAGCGGAAGGAATATGGATCCTGAACCTGTGATTTTTTTTGTACCACCATCTCACTTCCTTCCAGTAAAGTACGCATATTCTGTGCTGTACTAATTTGTCCTGGATGCGGACGCACCGCATGAATATTTTGATTTAAAGAATCAGGAACACAGTCGAAACTATCAAAACTAATGGCGGCAATTATATCACACCATGCTAATAATCTTTCCGCCTGAATCAGGTTGTACAAACCGTATGCTGTCATGAATTGTGTGCCGTTTATTAAGGCAAGTCCTTCTTTACTTTTTAATTCAATTTCCTTCCAGTTATTGGCTTTCAATAAATCTGCAGCAGGCATTTTTTTATCATTCCAATATACTTCACCCAAACCAATTAATGGAAGCGACAAATGACTTAATGGTGCAAGGTCGCCTGACGCACCCAAAGAACCTTGCGTATAAATAACAGGAAATACATTTGCATTATACATATCTACCAACCTGTTCACCGTGTCTATCTGAACACCTGAATGTCCATATGACAATGACTTTATTTTCAAAGCCATCATCAGTTTAACAATATCAATCGGCACCTCTTCCCCTAAACCGCAGGCATGCGATTTTAATAAATTTTCCTGCAGTAAGGTGAGGTCATGCTGATTAATTCTCACATTTTGCAAATAGCCAAATCCGGTATTAATTCCGTAATATAAATGATCACTTTCTTTCATTTTACCATCCAGATATTCACGGCATTTTAGAATGCTTTGATGTGCATCAAAAGTTATAGACACCTTCTGTTTAAATGCCAAAAGATTTTTGATCTGAAGGAAACTTGTATGGCTTCTGTCTAAGGGTAAATAATTATAACTCATATCCGCAAATCTGCTGCTGTTTGTTGAATGGTAATGATTTTGCTTATCTTTTCAAAAGTAATTAAAAACCACTTAAGCAAATAGTTTTATCATGTTTAGAAATGCATTTGGCCTTAAAATATTCACTTGGATAATTGTAATGTTTTTCGCTAGCAATATATCTACAGCACAATCGGTTAAAATGCTAACGTCTGGCACTAAAACTTCCATTAGAGGATTGAGTGTTGTGAATGATAAGATCATCTGGGTAAGTGGTAGTAAAGGAACTGTTGGATTATCAACAGACAGTGGAATAAGCTGGAGATGGACGATCATCAAAGGATTTGAAAATACTGAATTCAGAGATATAGAAGCGTTCGATGAAAAGAATGCAGTGATCATGGGAATTACAGAACCCGCTGTACTTTTACGAACAAAGGACGGCGGAAAAGTTTGGGAGATTTCTTTTATAGATTCTTCTAAAACATTTTTAGATGCCATGGAATTCTGGAATGAAAAGAGTGGAATTGTCATAGGTGATCCTGAAAACGGAAGATTTTTTATTGCCCGCACTTTTGATGGTGGAAAAACCTGGCGAAACATCCCATTCGAACATAAACCAGTAGCCGAAAGAGGAGAAGCTTGTTTTGCTTCCAGCGGCACAAATATTCGTAAACTCAATAAAAAGGAAGCGGTTTTCATTAGTGGAGGTATGGAATCAAATTTCTTTTACAGAAACCAAA
>JBKJSZ010000084.1:0-2940 GCA_046593675.1 Ferruginibacter sp. | reverse complement strand
GTATTACTGATATTGTTGTTGATAAATCTGTTACTGTTGTTACCTGTACCTAAAGATGTAGTACTGATTGTAGAACTGCCGCTGCCCACACCCGCAAAGGTCTGTGTATTTCCGCTGCCGGTAAGAATACAGTTCATAACAGTATTATTAGTAGCACCGTCTGCTGTAGCAGTTTGCAGCCAAATCACAGCTGTACTCGTTCCGGTACTGCTGTTTGTAAGGGTCATATTCCTCGTAGCCGTTGCTGCCGGGCAAACCGCATTAGTAATTGCAGAGCTGTTTGATCCGTCAATTGTAATGTAATCTGCACCATTTATCAGGAACAAAGCAGATGTGCTTGTACCGGATATAGACGTTGTTACCCCCGTTGCCAGTTTAATTGTTACTGTATTAGTGGCACTTCCGCCGCTTACAGTATTGATCGTAATCGGGAAGGCCTCACTTGGGTATGTAGCGTCAGCCAACAGGAACCTTACGGGACAACTTACGCCTACAAGATTCAATCTGGTGATGGCATTTGTAATGGTATTGAACGGTGCCGCTTGCGCACTGCCTACGGTTATGTCGCCGCATAATTGGGACAGCACAGTTATAGAACCTGTTATCTGGTCATTAGCGGTATTACCGTCACCAACCAATTCTGCCTTTGCAATAATTGAATAGGTTCCGCCTGTTCCGCCTAGCGTTTGAGCAGGGAAAGAAACCGTTATAGAGACACCCGGTGCTAATGATAAAATTACTGCTGTTTGGTTATATACCTCAGCAGTTGTTGCATCCAGAATCCTGTAACGTACTGTAACATTTGTTTGCGTAGCAGTTCCGTTATTAATAAATGATGCAGAAGGGGTAATACTTGCTCCTGCTACTGCTGTGCCACCATCTGCCGGGCTCACAAATGCAACCGCACCTATATCATTCGTTACCAAAGCGGTAAAGTTACCTGCATCCGCACCTATATCCGTCGGTGAAAAGGATGACCTGGTTTCATTGTCTATATCATCTGTTACGGTACCTATGGCAGAACCTGTTCCTTCCACGGGTGTCGGTAAAGTTGGGCTGATATGAAGATTAACAGTAGCTGATGTGCCGGTTGGTAATAAGAACTGCGGATCGCCGCTTACACTTGCCGCATCCTGGCTTGTGGCTGTTCTCCATGCTGCAAGATCTGTCCTGTCCGATGTTAAGAAACCGAAAACCCCGCCACTGCCATTTACATAATAATCATTGTTATTGATTGTTAATCCTGTAAGTGTCCCAATTGAAATTGCATAATGTTTGGCAGTGCCCGCAGAAGAAGACCTCGCATTGAAAAAGATATTGTTTCGGTTAACCCTTGTTCCGGTACTCGAACTTGTAAATGCAAAAGTATTGGAACCGCCTGTAGGCACACCCGAGCCACCTATATATATGCTGTTATGATAAAAATTATTAGTACCTGTAGCATCATTTATACCACGTACAATGACACCGGTTGTGGTACTCAATGTACCCAGGCGGATCATATTATTTTGGTATGTACTCGTAGTGGTTCCCCCTGCGTAAATACCGGTTATAGTGGAGGTAATTGAGGTACTTGCAACAGTGAGGGAATGGATAAAATTCTTCTCTATAAGGTTTGCACCTGTATTAGAAGCATTGTAAATTATACCGCCCACACCTGTATTTGTAGAAACTACAGCAGTATTACTCAGGCTGTGTATCGTATTGGCTGATATTGTTTGGATACCCGCTGCCGTAGAGGTTTGAGTAATACCGATAACAGATTGAGTTGTTGTAACACTCGTATTAGTAGAGGTAGTTGTGAGTGTATTTATTGTATTACCCGAGATCGTATTTACACCTCCTGTTGTAGAAATACCCCTTACCAATACAGTTGATGCAGTACCTGCCTGAGTAATATTGGTAATGGTATTGGTAGATATGGTGTTTGTACCTGTTGAGGCAACGCTTACACCGATATATGATGTAGCTAATGTAGATGAATTCGTTACTGAACTTATCGCATCTATCGTATTACCTGTTATTGTTACAGCATTTGCGGCAACCGCGGATGTTATCACAATACCGGTCATATTACCCGATGATGTTGTGCTCTGGTTAGTGAAGTTACGTATTGTGTTACCGGTAATAGTTCCTGCACATACACCCTGATGCTGTATTCCTACAAAACTGCCGGCCGTAGCAGTAGATCCTCCAAGGAAACGTATGCTGTTCGCAGCGGCGCCTCCCCCTGTGCTTCCCACGATATTATTTGTGATAGCCATTGGGGGTGTTGTGGATGTTCCCGTAGCGACGATTGCAAAAATGGTTGTATTGGCAGGTGATGTACCCACATTGCTTACATCTATACTTCCTACCTGGTTAGCCTGTATAAGGTTACCTGCACTTCCCTGAATGATGCCTATTACCTGCGAAGTATTTGCAGTACTCGTAGTTGTTGTAGTGATATTGATGGAGCTGTTAGTAGTGTTGCTGCCTATCATATTACCCTCACCTGCGCCGACGCCACCGATATTTACGGATCCTGTTCCAGAGGCAGTGATCCCGTTAAAAACAACTGATGATGCCGCTGTGGGAATACAGGATATTGTTATACCCCTTACAGTGTTACCTTTTATATTAGAAGCTGCTCCCGTAGCTGAAGCAATAGAAATACCTGAATAGGTTACTAAGCCCGCATTTGAAGAATAAGAGGCATTAGAGCCGGTTGCACCTGTTGCACTGCCGCCCATAAAGTTATTGGTTACTGTATAACCGAAGCCAGTGGAAATTCTCAGTCCCTGAAGACTCGCATTAGCCGCATAGTTAATGGAACCGGAAATTGTACCGCTGAAGAAGCTGTTACCTGTTATGCTCCATGTATTTGAATTGGAGGCAATATCCAAGCCGCGGAAACCAAAGTCAGAAATATTATTGTTGCTGATCGTATTATTTACATTT
>JBKJSZ010000078.1:0-4870 GCA_046593675.1 Ferruginibacter sp. | reverse complement strand
TTATTAGAATAGTACCTTTACGCACCAAATTGTACATGTGGCTACCAATACAGAAAGAAAATTTTCATTAAAAAGATTAAAAGGTATATCAAACGAGCATTCCGAAAAGGAAATGAGTTTTATAGATCATCTGGAAGCATTAAGATGGCATATTGTGCGAGGTGTAATTGTGTGGCTTATTGCTGTGATAGGTATTTTTTTGAAGATAGACTGGGTATTTGACAACATAATATATGCTCCGGCCCGTTCCTCATTTTTTACTTATGGTGCACTTTGTTCTTTAAGTAAAAAACTACATTTAGGTGATGCTTTATGTATGCCGCCCGTTGATATCCCTTTGCAGGGAAATACGATCAGCGGGCCATTTATGTCGGCCATATCTATAGCAATGATTGGAGGTTTAATAATAGCTTTTCCCTATTTATTCTGGGAACTCTGGCGTTTTATAAAACCTGCCTTATCTCCGAAAGAAAGGGCCTATTCGAGGGGAAGTATTATTTGGGTTTCTCTATGTTTTTTTCTGGGAGCTTTGTTCGGTTATTATTTGCTGGCACCATTTACTTTTAATTTTCTAGCGAATTTTACGCTGGGTACAACCGGTGCTTATAAATACATGCCTACACTGGATGATTTTATTGATACCTTGAATAATCTCATTTTAGGTTGCGGCATTGCTTTTGAAATGCCTGTACTCGCTTATGTTCTTGCTAAAATCGGAATTATTAATACCGCTTTACTCCGAAAAACAAGAAAATATTCCTTCGTAGTGATTTTGATTCTTGCTGCCGTTATTACGCCTTCGCCCGACTGGACCAGTCAACTGATTGTAGCACTTCCTTTATTATTGTTGTTTGAAATAAGTGTGCTGCTCACCGCACGCGTAGATAAACAAAAAGCGAAAGTTGAAAAGGAATGGAGTTAATCACAACCGGTTGTTTAACTTTATAGCGGATTGTAATTAAACCTTTCTATCATGTACACATTTGATAAAAACAAGCCTATTGCAATTGGCTGTGACCACGCCGGCTTCGATTGCAAAGAAGATCTTATTTCCTTTTTAGAAGGTGAAAAAATGGAATTCCGTGATTTCGGAACTTTTAATAAAGATTCTGTTGACTATCCTGATTTTGCACATCCGGTGGCGGATGCTGTAGAAAGCGGCGATTATTCTTTTGGCGTGCTGTTGTGTGGAAGTGCCAACGGAGTGGCTATTGCCGCAAATAAACACCAGGGTATACGTGCAGCCATTTGCTGGGGAGAAGAACTTGCAGAACTTGCCCGGAAACACAACAATGCGAACATACTTTGTATACCTGCAAGATTTGTTCGGGATGGCGATGCGGAAAAAATGCTGGATATTTTCATGAACACAGAATTTGAAGGAGGAAGACACGCGTTACGTGTAGATAAAATTTCCTGCTCATAAGCCCGCAATCATTTGCCTTTTAATAAATGCGAAAACAAATCGTACTCGTTTTTCTCACCTGTTTCAAAATAATTTATGAAATATTTTTTTATAGCCTTATTCGCATTTTCAGCCATTACAGGAACTGCACAAACAAATCTTAAATATGCAAATCTTATAAATGCCGGCACTTTAGAAAAACACCTTACCGTTATTGCCGGTGAGGAAATGCAAGGCCGCGAAACAGGTACAGAAGGTCAACGTAAAGCGGCAGCTTATATAGAGCAGCAATTTAAAAATATCGGACTCACTTTTCCTGCTGCATTAAAAGGCTATCAGCAACCATACCCGCTTTTGAAAGATACGTTGTTGAATGCTTCGCTTAAGGTAGGCGATATAAAAGCCGAGCTGGGAAAAGATTTTGTGGTATCGCTATCTAATAACCAAAAATTCAATGGTAAATCTGAAGGAATTGCATTTGCTGGTTATGGCATTGAGGATAGTAAATACAATGATTATAAAAATGTGAATGTGAAAGGAAAAGTAGTTGTACTGTTTTCCGGCGAACCGAAACAAGATGGAAATTATATTATCAGCGGTACAAAAAAAATAAGTGACTGGACGTATCCTGGCATTTCTAAAAAGATAGCGTTGGCTTCCTCAAAAGGTGCTGTTGCCGTATTGGTAATCAGCCCGATGCAGGAAACGTTTTCTACCCGTATGATAGAGACCGCCAGAAAAAGTAATCTGTATTATCCGGATCCTGAAGAAATACAAAAAAACCTTTTTTATGCTGCGATCAGCCATGCATTTGCCAGACAAATTTTAAGAAAAAACGCTGACGCCATTTTTACAAAAGCAAAAGCTTCCGCAGCATTTGATCCCGCTCAATATTTTTCTGTTAAAAGCAAAGTAAAGATCGAGTACAATAAAAAAATCTCTGTTATTATGGCGAGTAACGTTTTAGGAATGGTAGAAGGATCAGATAAAAAAGACGAATATGTATTTATAACCGGACATTATGATCATTTGGGAATGAGAGATGGTAAAATTTATTATGGTGCAGATGATGATGGAAGCGGAACCTGTGCTGTAATAAATCTTGCAGAAGCTTTCGCTAAGGCCAAATCAGAAGGAAACGGACCTCGCCGTACCATTGTTTTTATGACGGTGAGCGGTGAAGAAAAAGGTTTATGGGGAAGTGAATATTACAGTGATCATCCTGTATTTCCACTTGAAAAAACTACGGTTGACCTAAACATTGATATGATCGGAAGAATTGATACAGAACGAAAACTAGCTGACACGCTGAATTATGTATATGTAGTAGGCCACGATAAAATAAGTACGGAACTGCCTTTGATCAATGAGGCTATGAATAAACAAAATACCAATATTACCTTAGATTATAAATTCGACGATCCCAATGATCCGGAAAGAATTTATTTCAGAAGTGATCATTATAATTTTGCACGTAAAGGCGTACCCGTTTTATTTTTCTACGATGGAATGCTTAAAGCCGATTATCACCGGCCAACAGATACGGTAGATAAAATCAACTGGCTTTTGTATGAAAAAAGAACGAAAATGATTTATTTCACCGCCTGGGAAATGGCCAACCGGGAACTTATGTTGAAAAGAGATCTTCCCATACCTACTGATGTAAGATAATTTTTTTCAGACCTTGAATTTCATTACTGTTAATTAAGTTATCTCTTTATTAAGTTATGCTTATTACACAAACTGAATAGATACAAAGGTCACTTTTGAGATTAAATTATTTTATGAATCTAAAAGTTATATCATATCAGGTAGCAGATAATATAGATGTAAAAAAATTTAAAGCTGCCTTCACTGCAAATATTCATTATGCAGATGCAGAGGAATTATTTTACCAGATTGAAACCTACAAATTCCTCTATGTATTTAAATATGGCATCGTTTCTTTACTGGGCTATAATGAAACAGAAACAACAACTTTTTTACAATTGATCGTTCCATTCTGTAAAAATTTTATTGAAGAACGATTAAGTGATGAATTTGAAATAGAAACGAATGCGCCCGGTATCCATTACGGTTATAACAAAATTGAAGTACCTGAAGCCGGCGCCGACATGGTAAGGTTGATCATGCTCAATGCTTCACAAAGTGTGGCGTTAGATCATTATAACCAACAAACAAATTTGTTACTGGAAGAAACCAATTTCCATACTCAAGTATTAGAGAGAAAAGGTAAGATTGATCTTGGTGGCATTGAGCTGAAAAAATATATAGGCCGAACACTTAATCTTAAAAATAAAATTTCGGGAAATTTATACATTTTCGATTCACCGGAAGAAACATGGGAAGATGAAAATTTAAACAAACTGGATATAGGTTTAAAAAAAACATTCGACTTGCAGTCTCGCTTCCGAATTATACAAGAAGGGTTGCAAATTGTAAAAGAGAACCTGGAATTATTTAAAGACTTACTTCAATACCGTAACAGTGTGGTTCTGGAATGGGTAATAATTTTATTGATACTGGTAGAGGTCATCAATTTGTTGTTAGAAAAAATCTTTACTTAACAATGGGGATTTGAAAAAGAAATTACAAAATAAAATCCCGGATTATTATGTCTCCGGGAATATAAAATTTGTATATTAATTATTATTTTTACCAACCCAACACCCATGCGAAAATTAAAGGCGCTACAATGGTCGCATCGCTTTCCACAATAAATTTTGGTGTATGAATATCTAATTTTCCCCAGGTAATTTTTTCATTAGGCACTGCTCCGGAATAAGAACCGAATGATGTTGTTGAATCAGAAATCTGGCAGAAATAACTCCAGAAAGGAACATCTGTCCATTCCAGATCCTGATACATCATCGGTACCACGCAAATAGGAAAATCTCCGGCAATGCCACCACCGATCTGAAAAAATCCAACACCTTTTCCTCCCGAATTATTCCTGTACCATTCGCTCAGCCAAACCATATATTCGATCCCGCTTTTCATGGTAGAAGCTTTCATATCTCCTTTAATAACATACGATGCAAAAATATTTCCCATGGTACTGTCTTCCCATCCCGGAACAACGATCGGAATATTTTTTTCCGCAGCAGCCAGCATCCAGCTATTCTTCGGATCTATTTCATAATACTGCTCCAACACGCCACTTAATAACATTTTGTACATGAACTCATGTGGAAAATAACGTTCATTATTATCTTCTGAATCCTTCCATATTTTATAAATATGTTGCTGTAATCTTCTAAAGGCTTCTTCTTCCGGAATGCAGGTATCTGTAACGCGATTGTAATGATTTTCCAGCAAATCCCATTCATCCTGCGGACTAAGATCACGGTAATTGGGCACGCGTTTATAATGACTGTGCGCAACAAGGTTCATAATATCTTCTTCCAGGTTTGCACCAGTGCAACTTATGATAGCCACTTTATCCTGGCGAATCATTTCTGCAAA
>JBKJSZ010000058.1:0-3390 GCA_046593675.1 Ferruginibacter sp. | reverse complement strand
AGAAGTATTTACCATTAAGGGAACTCTATCTCCGAATGCTTCCTGAATTTTTCTGTTATCAGTACCCATACACACAATGGCCTTTACTTTATCTTTTACGAGTTCATTCAGTAAAGAATAATCATTGCCTTTATCAACACCGCCTAAAATAAGTATCACAGGTTTTGACATACTTTCTAATGCAAACCATGTACTGTTGATATTAGTTGCTTTACTATCGTTGATAAATTCTACTCCGCGAATATTTCCTGCAGGTTCCATCCGGTGTTCAAGGCTTTCGAAAGTTTGTAATGCTTCCCGTATCTTTTCTTTACGTATGTCTATAGCAGAAGCGGCAAGGCTGGCAGCCATAGAATTATATTGATTGTGTTTTCCTTTTAAAGTGAAATCGTCAACGCTCATTTGCATTTCCTCATTTTTCCATTTCAAATGCATTTTTGCATTCTGGATATAGGCTCCTTGTGGTAGTGGTTTACTCATGGTAATTGGTACAGCTAGTGATTTGAATGGGTGAAGCTTGATATTATTAATGGTGGTTTCATCATCCAGGCAGTAAATGAAAACATCATTGGTATTTTGATTTTCTACTATTCTGAATTTACTCTTGATATAATTTTCAAATTTGTATTCATAGCGATCCAGATGATCTTCAGTGATATTGGTAAGCACTGCCACATCGGGGCGAAAAGTTTTAATATCATCTAACTGAAAAGAACTGATCTCTGCTATGTAAAATGGTTTAGGATCCTGTGCAACCTGTCGTGCGAATGAATAACCAATATTGCCTACCATCGCGCAATTCAATCCTCCTTTTTTGCAGATGTGATAAGTAAGGTAAGTGGTGGTGGTTTTTCCATTGCTCCCTGTGATCGCGATGATCTTACTGCCTTCTGCAAAACGGTAAGCAAGTTCAATTTCGCTGATCACCGGAATGTTTAGTGACCGGATTTTTTTTACTATCGCCGCCTTTTCAGGAATGCCCGGGCTTTTAACCACTTCATCTGCATTGGTAATTAAAGATTCGGTGTGCTGATTTTCTTCGAAGGCAATATCTGCCTCCATTAATTCGTTTTTGTAATGAGCAGCAATAGCACCACTGTCGCTAAGGAATACATCATAGTCCTTTTGCGAGGCAAGCAAAGCAGCACCTACGCCACTTTCACCAGCACCCAGTATTACCATTCGTTTTGTCATAACAACATTCATGCACACAGTTTAATAAAAAAGGTTTTTCAAAAGCATAGAATTTAATGAGTACTGTGTGTTCGTTTTAGTAAAATGGTTCTTCAAGAGCATAGAATTTAATGAGTATCTTCTATTTGTTAGTATGCTTTAAAATGGTTTTTCAAAAGCATAGAATTTAATGAGTATCGTGTAATGGCTTGTTGCTTTAAAAGGGTTTTTCAAAAGCATAGAATTTAACAGGCCAGTTCACGAGTACACAAATCATATTGGTTTTTCAATAGTATTGACATTTTACAGGACAACTCCTTGAATGTCTTAAAATGGTTTTTCAACAGCATAGAATTTAACGGGTCTGGTCTTCTCATAGACATTTGTTCATTTGAAAAACATAAACCTTGGTGTTCTCAGGGTCGGCGGTTTTTCAATAACTATTTATCTCAGTTTAAGAGTTACGATTGCCATCGCTACGCATAAAATGGTGATTATCCAGAATCGAACAGCAATTTTACTTTCATGATATCCTAATTTTTGATAATGATGATGTAAAGGGCTCATTAAAAAAATGCGCCTTCCTTCACCATATTTTTTCTTTGTGTATTTGAAATATCCCACCTGCATCATCACACTCACATTCTCTACTAAAAACACAAAACAAAATATAGGGATCAATAATTCTTTTCTAACAATAATGGCCAGTGCAGCAATGATTCCACCGAGAGCAAGGCTTCCTGTATCGCCCATAAAAACCTGCGCAGGATAGGAATTGTACCATAAGAATCCGATACATGCTCCTACGAATGCTGCTATAAAAATTGACAATTCAGCGAGGTTGGGAATGTACATGATGTTGAGATATTCTGCGAATTTTACATTGCCGCTCACGTAGGCAAACAAGCCAAGCCCAAATCCAATAATGGCGCTTATGCCTGTTGCCAATCCATCCAGTCCGTCCGTAATATTAGCACCGTTAGAAACCGCGGTTACAATAAAAATTACGATCAGTATATATAGTAGGTAAGTGTAATTTTCCCAACTTTCCGGGAGTAATTTGGCATAATTGAATTCATGTGTTTTTACAAAAGGAATAGTTGTAATCGGCGTTTTTACAGTAACATAGCGGTGTAGTTTACCATCGATCTCAATGATATCTTCATTAATTTTTTTCTCCCCACGTTGTAAGGTGTTGGCAGAGTTTTCAGAAATGATCTCGCGCTTTACATTTACATTCTGATTAAAATATAATGTTGTGCCAATGATGATTCCCAACATTACTTGACCGAATATTTTAAACTTTCCTGCTAAACCATCTTTATCAGACTTCTGATAATTTTCTCCTTTTACTTTTGCGATTCTTTTACTTCTCAATTTTAAGTAATCATCTATAAATCCGATTGCGCCCATCCATACGGTGCACAATAACATCAATCGTATGTATACTTTATCCAGATTCGCTAATAATAAAGTAGGAATAAGAATAGAAAGAAGGAGAATGAAACCACCCATGGTGGGTGTTCCTTTTTTTGCCTGTTCACCCGCAAGCCCGAGGTCTCTAACCGTTTCACCTAATTGTTTTTTCTCTAAGAAGCGAATAATTTTTTTGCCATACACGGTAGAAATGATCAACGATAAAATCAGCGCCAGCATTACCCTGAAAGTAATGAACTGGAAGAGCCCAATCCCCGGAAACCGGAAATTTTCTCTCATCAGCCAATCAAATAGATGATACAACATGTATAAACAATTAGTTTTTTATTCTCTTATTTCTCAAGCAACTCAAACATTTCTTTCAAAATTTTCTTATCATCGAAAGGATGTTTAATTCCATTTATTTCCTGGTATTTTTCATGACCTTTTCCTGCGATCAGTAAAATATCTTTTGTTCCCGTAAGGCTAACTGCTGTTTTAATAGCTTCTCTCCTGTCGGGTATTGTAATGATTTTTTTTTTTGAAGTGATCAACACGCCCTTTTCCATTTCAGATAAAATTTCCAAAGGATTTTCATTCCTTGGATTATCCGATGTGAGAATTACTTTGTCACTATATTCACACGCAACCCTTGCCATTAAAGGACGTTTGGTTGTATCCCGGTTACCGCCACACCCAACAACGGTAATCAACTTTTCATTTCCCTGGCGAAGGTTTTTAATTGTAGCAAGAACATTCAATAAAGCATCAGGTGTGTGTGCATAATCTACAATACCGATT
>JBKJSZ010000344.1:0-2597 GCA_046593675.1 Ferruginibacter sp. | reverse complement strand
AAACGCTCTTTAATTTCTTTTAAGAGCGTTTACAGTTTTTGATAGATGTGGGTCTTACATACCTTACATTATATCGTCCTTCCCGTAGTTTAAGCGGCGGAGAATATCAACGCATACGATTGGCCACACAAATTGGTTCCCAACTGCAGGGTATCACTTATATTTTGGATGAACCCAGTATTGGTTTACATCAACGCGATAATAAAAGACTGATCACCGCGCTGGAAAATTTGCGTGATATTGGCAATAGCGTTTTGGTAGTGGAACATGATAAAGATATTATGCTGGCTGCTGATCATCTGGTAGATATCGGCCCAAAAGCCGGAAGTCATGGCGGTAGAATTGTGGCTTCGGGAACACCTCAAGAAGTTTTAAAAAGTGGATCTGAAACTTCAAAATATCTTACCGGAGAAAAAAATATTCCTTTACCCGTTGAAAGAAGAAAAGGGAATGGTAAAAAAATAGAATTGAAAGGTGCTGCGGGAAATAATCTGCAGCAGGTAAGTGTAGAATTTCCTTTAGGAAAATTGATCTTGGTAACGGGTGTGAGCGGAAGCGGTAAATCAACACTAATCAATGAAACTTTATATCCTTTACTATCGCAATATTGCTATTCGTCAAAAACAAAACCATTAGCCTATAAATCTATCAAAGGATTAGAGCATATTGATAAAGTAATCGAAATTGATCAGAGTCCTATTGGAAGAACGCCCAGAAGCAATCCGGCAACTTACTGCGGATTTTTTACAGATATCCGAACATTGTTTGCGGCCGTTCCGGAATCGAAGATCAGAGGATATAATGCGGGGCGTTTTTCTTTTAATGTAAAAAGTGGAAGGTGCGAAGTTTGTGAAGGCGGGGGAATGCGTGTTATTGAAATGAATTTTCTTCCCGATGTATATGTGCATTGCGAAAAATGTAATGGTAAAAGATATAACAGGGAAACATTGGAGATACGGTATAAAGGAAAATCTATAAGTGATGTATTGAATTTTACTGTTGATGATGCTGTTGAATTTTTTAATGCAGTGCCCTTCATTTACAGGAAAATAAAAGTATTACAGGAAGTGGGTTTGGGCTATATCACACTCGGGCAAAGCGCCGTTACTTTAAGTGGAGGAGAAGCACAACGGGTAAAACTGGCTACTGAATTAGGTAAAAGAGATACAGGAAAAACATTTTATATTTTAGATGAACCTACCACAGGTTTACATTTCCAGGATATTCAACATTTGCTGAATGTATTGTATAAATTAGTAGACAGAGGCAATACGGTATTGGTAATTGAACACAATCTCGATATGATAAAAGTGGCAGATCATCTCATTGATATTGGCCCCGAAGGCGGTTCAGGTGGAGGCAAAGTTTTATACCAGGGAATTCCGGAAGGATTAAGCTCTGTGAAAGAAAGCTTTACCGGAATTTATTTGAAAGCGGAATTAAAGATAAAATAGACAAAGCATGTTAACGAAGTAAATTTTTAACTTGGGGGTTAAAAAGAATACGAATATTCGTTTGGTATTTCTTCTGTTATATACCTTGTACTTATTTTATCTTATAGCATTTTTATAATTTAATTTTGTGTTGAAAAAAAATAAGGCAAAGCATTTTAACGAAGTAAAGTTGTGGTTTCAGGGGTAAGACGAATAAAAATAATCGTCTGGTTATTGCTTCTGTTAGATACCTTGCCATTATTTCATCATCATAACTACAAACTATTTTTTATTACTGTTATATAATATCACTATGATTAAGCAGGCGATCATGGCGATCGCTTTATACAAAACCGATTGGTGAAATATTTTTTTCATATTAATAAAAATGCGGGCATCGTGTTTGTCGTCTTGCACGTTTGTTAGAACTAATTCCAAAGCCACCATCTCCATCTGCATCTATTCCTAATCTGAATCCGAATTTTAGTAATAACGAAAAATAAGCGTCATTATTGCGTGGATTGCCACGTTGCGTTCCTGGTTCATAACGATTTATACCCGGCGTAATGATGCCAACTGTTTTATCATGTATTTGCCTGGCAATATCTGCCTGATCGGGTGTTAAATAGGTATCGAAATAATCCGGATCAATATATGATGTGCTAACATCATCAATATAGTCGGTGAACGTTTGCCGATACAAAAGTTCAAAGCTTGTATTAAAACGTTCACCTAAAGCGATCTTCACTCCACCACCCAGTGGGATATTATATTGTGTGAGTTGATATGGTTTTTTTTCAGGATACTCCGCCATACCTTGTCCTTCTGTACGCAACGGATGTAATTTATACCAGGTTCTTACACCATTCTGATCTGTCAGAGAACCTTCAGGATCGAAATGAAACATTCCTGCACCTATAAAGCAATATGGACTAAATCGTGGTTTATAACCATCTTCATTGTTTCTGTTCAGATATGCTAACGGATGAAATTCTACAGCCGTATATACTTCCCACATTTTACTGCGGAAATCAAGATTGCGTTGTTTTCTCCAGAGTTCACTTATGTAGAAGGAAGAGATAATATTATTAATACAGATGGCATAAATGAACTCTGGAGAAAACAACGCAATCTTGATTTCCGCAGTAAAATGTGGGAAGTATA
>JBKJSZ010000313.1:0-13434 GCA_046593675.1 Ferruginibacter sp. | reverse complement strand
TTTATCATTAGAAACCGAGGCAACTCCTTTAGGCAAACGTGCAAAAGGTATCTGCGCAAATCCGATCCACCAGATACCCACGAGTAAAAAAGTTAAACGTACGGCATCACCGGTATTTTTGAAGAAAGGAATGTCTTTCCAAAAAAAGACCAATGCAAAACCAATCAGCTGCATTAATACACTTCCTACATATCCATAACCAAAACCTTTAGCACTTACTTTATCACGGTCTTTTTCACTGGCAATTTCCGGCAGATACGAATTATAAAAAACCAGGCTGCCATAGAATCCGTATGCAGCCAGCATCATACAAATAATTCCGACTGTGAAATATTCAGCCCTGAAAAAATATAAGCTGCTGCACGAAATCGCACCCAACGTGCAAAATACCTGCATAAACTTTTTCTTATTTCCTCTGTAATCGGCAATGGATGAAAGTATGGGTAAAGTAAAGGCAACCAATAAATAAGCAGTGGCCAGTGCATACGTATACAGAGCAGTATTTACGTATGTTCTTCCTAAAAAAGTTACATAGCCATTGAATGGTGCGGCTTTGGTAATCTCAATATAATAAATAGGGAAAAAAGTAGTGGTGATCACCAGATTGTAAACAGAGTTGGCCCAATCATACATCGCCCAGCCATTGATAACCTTTTTTGAAGCAGTCTGCATTACATAAATTTAATAATTGAATTATTTATCAATAACATTCATATATAATAATATCAGCAGTAAAATTCCTACAATGATCCTGTAAACTCCCCAAACACGAAAACCATATTTTTTAAGGAATGAAATGAAAAATTTTATGGCGATTAATGCTACAATAAATGCAGTAACATTTCCGATAGCAAGCAATTTTATTTCTTCGGCATTAAATCCACCTTCTGTTTTATAATGTTTCAGTAATTTATAACCAGTAGCAGCGAGCATAGTGGGAACAGCCAGAAAAAACGAAAACTCTGCTGCAAGGCTCCTGCTTAATCTCTGCTGCATTCCACCAATGATGGAGGCCGCACTTCTGCTTACACCGGGAATCATGGCAATGCATTGCCACAATCCTATAATTATTGCATTTCCATAACTGATCCGTTCTTCTTCATAAATCCTGGGTCTTTTAAAAAGATTATCTACAAAATATAAAACAATTCCGCCGGCAAGCATAGAAATTGCCACAGTAAGAGAACTCTCTAATAATGTATCAATCTGCTCAGAAAATAGAAAACCAAATAACAATGCAGGGATAACACCGACTATCAACTTTAAATAAAACTCCCATTTTGTAAAATCAAAAAACTGTTTTGCATACAATACAATAACAGAAAGTATGGCTCCCAATTGTATCGCTATGGTATATACTTTTGTAAATGCATCATTGGAAACATGCATTAATTTTTCCGCAATGATCATGTGACCAGTAGATGAAATAGGAATGAATTCTGTAATTCCTTCTACTATTGCAATAACGATCGCTTGTGTGATATTCATGACTGAAAATAAAAAAAACGCTGCGTTAACAGCGTTCTACTTAAATTATAAAAAATTAATTTTTAGATTTTTTCATCAAAGCATAGATCTCAATTATAAAACCAATAATGATGAGTAATGGAGCGACCGTAATACGGATCGGGCTGTAAATTTCTTTTTCGTTGAACACATTCGGATTGTCGCTTTTTCCTCCCGCCATCAGATAAAATCCTAGTGCAAGAACTACCAGGCCAATTGCCATCCATACATAATTGTCTTTACCAAAAAGTGCCGGTTTAACCATCGTATCTTTTTTGTCTTTCATCCTTTTAATTTATAAACGCAATATAAATAATTCCTTTTGTTAATACAGGTCATCAAGTTTCATCCTAAGATATTTAATTACTGATCGATGCGTACTGGCAAGGGAAATCGCAATTCCAAGAATGGTGATAACAAAAAACAATAATAATAAACCCTGGTTATCGTGTAATAATTTGAAATCTGGAATCATAGTTTCAATAATTAAAACAGTTCCCCAAACTGCTGCAATAGCAATTCCGGCCGATATTAATCCATTTATTACTGCTCTTTGATTAATAGGTTTAGCAATAAATCCTCTGGTTGCGCCCACCATCTGCATTGTTTTTATCAGAAAGCGGTTGCTGTACATTGCCAGCCTAATAGTATTATCAATGGAGAAAACCACCAAAATGGTAAGAATGGAGGCAGCAATCAGAAAAATGATAGCGCCTATTCTCACATACTTCCCAATCTTACTTACAGTTTCAGATGGAAAAGAAAAATCGTTGATCACGCCCGGAAATCTGGTTTGTAGATTCTCAGAAAGTTGTACAAGACTATCCGCCTGTACATAATCAGATTTAAGATTGAAATCTATACTTTCCGGTAAAGGGTTTGCATCCAGCATCATTTTCCAGGAAGAATCATTTGCAGCATTATATTTTTCCAATGCCATTTCTTTGGTGGTATATTCTACACGGTTTACGTATGAAATCTCGTTCACATAATTTTTTAAGCTATCAATCTGCTTTTTGGATGCAGTAGGAGAAAGATAAGCATGCACCTGAATGTTTTCCTTCAGATAATCCCCGGTTTTACGAAGATTTAAAAAGAACCATCCAACAATTCCAAATAAAAATAACACTAAGGATACGCCAATGATTGCGTATGCATACGTTGGTTTTCCTCTTTTACCGGATGCTTTACCGAATTGCGCCATAGGAATTATGATTAAGGTTGATTTGCGTGGCGACAAAAGTAAAGGTTTTTACGTGCTTTGTTTTACTTTTGCTCACTGCAAAAAATGATCAGTTGTCAAATATATTTTTATTGCAGATTATGCTTGAGACCAAAAGTTTAAATAACTTTTAATTCACAAATCTCAGCGTCTGACATTGATCTCTCAATTTTCATGGAATATCAATTTAAAAAAACAGAACAATTCTGGCAGCAATACTGGAAAGACAATAACAGTTATGCGGTTTCCAATGAATCCGATAAAAATCCTTTTTATGTACTCGATATGTTTCCTTATCCAAGTGGTGCCGGTTTACATGTTGGACATCCGCTTGGCTATATTGCCAGCGATATTTACAGCCGTTTTAAAAGGCTGAAAGGTTTCAATGTTTTACATCCGATGGGTTTCGATAGCTTCGGGCTTCCGGCAGAACAATATGCTTTGGAAACCGGGCAACATCCCGCCACCACAACAGAAAAAAATATTGCAACATTTAAAAAACAATTAGATAAAATTGGATTTTGTTACGATTGGAGCAGGGAATTGAGAACTAGCGATGCTTCTTATTATAGATGGACGCAATGGATCTTTTTAAAATTATTCAATAGTTGGTTCAATACCGAAACCAATAAAGCCGAATCTATTGAAACACTTGTAGAAATTTTTAAAGAGAATGGCAGCAGTCAGATTTTAAAACAATCTTCAAATTTTCAAACATTTTCCGCAGCGGAATGGATTGCTTTTTCTGAAAAGATGCAACAGGAAATCCTGATGGAATATCGTCTTGCATTTTCTGCTTATGGAGAAGTGAATTGGTGTGAAGCACTTGGAACTGTGCTCGCCAATGATGAAGTGGTAAATGGAATTAGTGAACGTGGAGGACATCCGGTGGTGAAAAAGAAAATGCGTCAATGGTATATGCGTATTACTGCTTATGCAGACAGATTACTGGAAGGATTGAATACAGTTGATTTCAGTGATTCCATGAAAGAAATGCAACGCAATTGGATTGGTAAAAGTGAAGGTGCCGACATGCAGTTTTCAATGGATGGATATCGCGAAAACATAACTGTATATACTACACGCCCGGATACAATCTTTGGAGTGGATTTCCTGGTGCTTGCTCCCGAACATGAATTGGTTCATAAAATTGTTTCTGATGAACAACGTAACAGCATTGACGAATACCTCAATTATGTTAAAAGCAGAAGTGACCGGGAACGCATGGCCGAAGTAAAACAGATTACAGGTTGCTTTACCGGTGCTTATGCTGAAAATCCATTTAATAATAAAAAAATACCTGTCTGGATTGCCGAATATGTTTTAGCAGGATACGGTACTGGAGCGATCATGGCGGTTCCCTGCGGAGATCAAAGAGATTTTTTATTTGCCACTCATTTTAAAATTCCCGTAACCAATATCATAGGTGATCATTTTAACGGGCAGGAAGCCAATCCTACTAAAGAAGCCATATTAAATAATTCTGGATTTTTGGATGGGCTTATTATGAAAGATGCAATCCCTGTTGCGTTGGAAAAAATAAGCGAAATGGGAATCGGAAAACGGAAGGTGAATTTTAAAATGCGTGATGCAGGTTTCAGCAGGCAACGTTATTGGGGTGAACCATTTCCAATTGTCTGGAAAGATGGAATAGCAAACGCAATACCTGAAAGTGAATTGCCACTACCATTGCCACATGTAGAAAAATATGGTCCCGGTCCGGAAGGAGAAGGGCCTTTGGCCAATCTGAAAGAATGGGTGGATGTATCCGCCGGAAAAGAAGAGCTTATAAAAAGAGAAACTTCTACTATGCCTGGCTATGCAGGCAGCAGCTGGTATTTTTTACGATACATGGATCCCAAAAACGAAGAAACTTTTTGTGACAGAAAAGTAAGTGATTACTGGGGACAGGTTGATGTGTATGTGGGCGGTACAGAACATGCTGTCGGACATTTGTTGTACAGCAGAATGTGGACTAAAGTATTATTCGATCTTGGTTTAATTGGTTTTGAGGAGCCATTTAAAAAATTAGTGAACCAGGGAATGATACAGGGCAGCAGCCGTTTTATGTATCGATTGGAAACGAATGATAATTCAATTGAAAAAATATTCGTGTCTTTTTCACTTATTGAAAAATGGGAGAAAGGGCAATATAATAATGAAGATCTTTTGAAAATGGTGCGGGCAGCTACTAATATTTCTTTACAACTGAATGATTTTTCTTTTTCAAAAATTCATGTGGATGTAAATATGGTTGATGGTTTTGAATTAGATATAGATGCATTCAAAAAATGGAAACCAGAATATGCAAATGCTTTTTTTATTCTCGAAGATGGAAAATATATATGTGCGGCGGAAGTAGAAAAAATGTCGAAGTCGAAATATAATACTGTTAATCCGGATATACTCGTTGATAAATATGGTGCGGATACATTTAGGATGTATGAAATGTTTTTAGGTCCGGTGGAACAAAGTAAGCCATGGGATACAAAAGGTATAGAAGGTGTTCATCGGTTTCTTAGAAAATTATGGCGTTTGTTCAATGATGATATCAAAGGGAAAATCTGGAATGAAGAAATGCCCTCAGATGCTGAATGGAAAGTATTGCATACAGCGATAAAGAAAATTGAAAATGATACTGCTCATTTTTCTTACAACACGGCTGTAAGTGCATTTATGGTTTGTGTAAATGAACTGGCAGAACTGAAATGTAATAAACGCGCCATTCTGGAACCGCTTCTGATTATTCTAACGCCGTATGCGCCTCATATTGCAGAAGAATTATGGCATCAGCTTGGAAATTCAACCAGTATACTTGATGCATCTTACCCTCAATTGAAAGAAAAATATCTGACCGAAACTTCCAAAGAATATCCGGTATCTATAAATGGTAAGTTAAGAACAACCATAATATTACCGTTAGCCATGGAACAAAAGGATGCAGAAATTATGGTGTTACAAAATGAAGTGGTGCAAAAATGGCTTGAAGGAAAACCTCCTAAAAAAATTATTTTTGTAAAAGGAAAAATGGTGAATGTGGTATTAGGTTAAAGAGAAAATTACTATAATGGATGGATTGTTATTGTTAGCAGTACTGGAAAAACACCGGAATGAATTTCATCCGGTAATCTTATCACTTAAGCCATTTGAAAAGATCGATCTTTCAAAAAATAATTCAGCTTTCCATCACAATATTTACAATGATCTTTCTGCATTTACAACTTATATAAATCATTTGCGAAGCAACAAAAATGATGTGTTCCTTCAGGGAGGTTATTTGGAGCAACGGGATATGTATGAGTCAAGTAATATTTTTGAATCTGATTCAATACGTCGCGATATTCATTTAGGGATCGATATCTGGGGAAATGAAGGAACGAAAATTTTTGCGCCGCTCGGTGGAATGGTTCACTCTTTTGCTTTCAACTCATCGAAAGGTGATTATGGAGCTACCATAATCTTGCAGCATCAATTGGAAACGCTGAATTTCTATACTTTATACGGGCATTTATGTCTGGCTGATATCCAAAATTTACGTAAGGGACAATTCATATCCAGGGGAGAAAATTTTGGACATTTTGGAAATCCAGATGAAAATGGTAACTGGCCTCCACATCTTCATTTTCAAATGATCATAGATTTGGGTAATTCTGAAGGCGACTACCCGGGCGTTTGCTCTTCTAAAGAGATTGAAAAATTTAAATCGAATTGTCCAAACCCATCAGTTCTGTTAAATATCTGAACCTTCTAACATCTGCGTTGTTTTATGGTGTATAAGCGTTATTAAATAGTAATTTTGCTCAATACCAATAAACAGGTTATAATGGAAATAAAAGCGGGTTCCCTATTACAAAAGATTAATTCTCCTGCAGACCTGAAAAAACTCGATAAAGACCAACTGACAAAGGTTTCGGAAGAATTGCGTCAGTATATTGTAGATGTAGTAAGTGTATATGGCGGTCATTTTGGTGCAAGTTTAGGCGTTGTAGAATTAAGTGTGGCATTACATTATGTTTTCAATACACCGTACGATCAACTGGTTTGGGATGTAGGTCATCAGGCCTATGGCCATAAAATACTCACCGGCAGAAGAGATAATTTTCCAACAAACAGAAAATACAATGGTTTAAGCGGTTTCCCTAAGCGTACCGAAAGTGAGTATGATACTTTTGGTGTAGGACATTCCTCCACTTCTATTTCAGCAGCACTGGGAATGGCGATGGCTTCTGCATATAAAGGCGAAAAAGATCGTCAGCATATTGCGGTTATCGGTGACGGAGCGCTTACAGCCGGACTTGCTTTTGAAGCTATGAATCATGCAGGTATTGCGAAAAGTAACCTGCTGATTATTCTTAATGATAATTGCATGAGCATCGATCCTAATGTGGGTGCTTTGAAAGAATACCTTACTGATATTACCACTTCACATACCTATAATGATTTCAGGGATAATGTTTGGAAAGTATTAGGAAAACTGCCGGTTGGTAAGAAATTCAGCCGGGATGTGGCTAGTAAACTGGAGGCAAGCCTGAAGGGAATGGTGAGCAAAAGTTCCAATTTATTTGAGGCATTACAATTAAGATATTTCGGCCCTATCGACGGGCACAATGTGGCCAAACTGGTGGATACTCTCAATGATTTGAAAGACATTGCGGGTCCAAAAATTCTTCACATTAAAACTGTTAAAGGAAAAGGTTTTGATCTTGCCGAAAAAGATCAAACCAAATGGCATGCACCCGGTTTGTTTGACAAATTAACAGGTGAGATTTTTAAGAAACAATTTGATACGCCTCAACCTCCGAAATACCAGGATGTTTTTGGACATACCATTATTGAACTGGCTGAAAAAAACGACAAGATATTTGGAATTACTCCGGCAATGCCAAGCGGTTGTTCATTGAAATATATGATGAAACAGATGCCGGACCGGGCATTTGATGTGGGCATTTGTGAACAACATGCCGTTACAGTAAGTGCAGGCATGGCCACACAGGGAATGAAAGTGTTTTGCAATATTTATTCATCATTCATGCAAAGAGCATATGATATGGTGATACATGATGTTGCTATACAAAAATTGCCGGTAATATTTTGCCTTGACCGGGCTGGTTTGGTTGGAGAGGATGGACCAACACATCATGGATGTTATGATATAGCGTATATGCGCTGTGTGCCTAATATGATCATCAGTGCGCCGATGAACGAATCTGAACTAAGAAATCTGATGTATACCGCCCAATTAGATTCTACAAATCTACCTTTTGTGATCCGTTATCCAAGAGGTGAAGGAATGATGGCAGAGTGGAGAACACCGATGCAACAAATTGAAATCGGTAAAGGAAGGAAACTGAAAGATGGAGAGGAGATAGCCATATTGTCTTTTGGACATCCCGGAAATTTTGCAGCTGCAGCAATACGTGACGTTAAAAAGGAAGGACTAAACCCTGCACATTATGATATGCGTTTTGCAAAACCTCTAGATGAAGAAATGTTGGATGAAGTTTTTTCCAAATTCAATAAGATCATTACTATAGAGGATGGCACTGTTGTGGGAGGTTTCGGTTCTGCTATTCTGGAATTTATGAATAAAAATGGCTATAAAGCAGATGTAAAAATTATGGGTATTCCAGATCGTTTGGTGGAACATGGAACGCCAAAACAATTATATGATGAGATAGGATTGGATGCCAATGGAATTGCTCAAACTATCAGGGAATTTGCGCCTGTAAAAATTACTGTGTAAGAATATCCAATCTATATTTTAGAAACGATAATTTATTGTGCAGGAGTAATTAAAATAAAATAGCCCCAGATCTTTGTACTGTTTTATTTACATAAAAAAGAAATATTAATTCATGGGAATTTCTATAGCCAATAATTCTGCATCTTTTGATGCTGTTATACTGAAAGAATCGGCTTCAGAAATTGCCAACGCATCTTTATTCGTCAATTCCTGACCGTTTATAATTACTGTTCCATTAATATTCACGAGAAAAACACCATTTCCTGAAAATCCATTTGTGTATTCAATAGTAGAACCTGCCGATAAATTTGTCATACTAAAACGTGCATCCTGGTTGATCCATAAAGCATTTTCTTCAACTTTTGGAGAAACAACTACCTGCCATTGATTGATTCTCTCATTTTTATTAAAGGTGCGTTGATCATATCTGGGATTGATGTCTCTTACTTTAGGAAAAACCCAGATCTGAAATAAGGTTACTGGTTCTGTTGCGGAAGCATTGGCTTCTGAATGTTTAACACCTTTTCCTGCGCTCATGATTTGAACATCACCCGCTTTAATTATACCATGTCCGCCGGTACTATCCTTATGTTCGAGAGCTCCGGTAAATGGAATGGTAACAATTTCCATATTGTCATGGGGATGCGTAGGAAAAGCACCGCCACCACCTATGAAATCATCATTTAAAACCCGCAATAAGCCAAAATGAATTTTTGCCGGATCATGATATTGCGAGAAACTGAAATAATAATTAGGTTTCAACCATCCAAAATCTCCGGATCCTCTATCAGATGCTTTGTGCATTATTTGTTTCATAAAAATTAGACCTGTTAGGTGGTGCGGAACGCAAAAAATTAATTTAAATGCATAAAATCTTCGGAAGTGAGTTGAGTGGCAGCATCTTCCTCCCGGTTTTCATTGAATTCTATGATGAAATTATTTCTTCCTTCGCCAATTAAGATTGCCAGATATTTTTGTTGAACGAGTTCCAGCATATTGAGGAACAAGAATATAGCATGAATGCGATTTTCAGCTACTTCAAATATTTTTTCGAATGACAAATTTTTATGTTCTCTGGCAGTATCCAGCATATATTCCCGTATACCTTCCATGGTATAATTGTATTGAATAACAGTGTGAACGGGACGGTTATTTTTTTCATGCAGGCGATGAACCACTTTTTCAAAAGCTTTCATCAATTTAAATAAAGTTACCGCCTGAATTTCTGTTCCTTCACCTGCTTCCTCACCAATCTGGCTTAATTCACGCTGAACATTTCCTCGCTTAAACATCAACTGCCGCATAGCTTCCATTTCTGCCATTTTTGCAGAAGCTTCTTTAAATTTCTTGTACTCTAAAATTTTATCAATCAATTCCTGGCGTGGATCTATTTCATTACCTGCAGCATCCAGTTCTTTTCGTGGCAATAACATTTTTGCTTTTATACGCATCAGCGTACTTATAAACAATATGAATTCGCTGCTGAGTTCTATATTCAGTTTTTCTGTCTGATGTATATGATCAAGAAAATCATTGGTAATTTTTGTGATTGGAATATTGTATATATCCAATTCATCACGTTCTATAAAGAACAGTAATAAATCGAATGGTCCATGAAACTGGTCCAGTTTGATCTGGTATGTGGCTGCGTTCAAAATAGTTTGATTAAAAAAAACCTCCAAAAGCTGGAGGTGCAAATTTAAATTATAGTTGCTGTTAAAAACAGCTCTTCCGGCTTTGTGGATAATTAACGTCTTCTAAGTTCATCCCTGATTTCTGAAAGAAGAGAATCGGTTAAAGAAGGAGCCGGAGGTGCTGAAGGCATTTGTTCCTTTTTACGATTCATTCTGTTTACACTTTTAATTACCATAAATAAAACAAAAGCAACAATTAAAAATTTAATAACAGCTGATAGAAAGTTACCATATTTCACGGCGCCCCATGTTAATTGATTCAAATGCTCAACATGTGCGGCTTTCAATGCCGGTGTAAGCAAAAGTGCTGTAATGATGTCATCTACAAAAGAGGAAATAATGGCACCAAATGCAGCAGCAATAATAACTGCTACTGCGAGTTCCATTATATTGCCTTTCAATATAAATTCTTTGAATTCTTTTATAATTGCCATAAAATAAATTTATTCAGCATAGATATATCTTTTTACGCAATTATGTATAAAACACAGTTCTATTCTATACTTTACTTATTCACGTAGAAGTTTTAGAGCATCTTTGCTGCCTAATTATTTTTTGATGATAGGGAAGTGGCTGAACTGGATTCTATTTATTTCATTAGCACTCATTTGGGGAAGCAGTTTTATCTTAATGAAAGAAGGGCTGATTGCATTAACTGCGGTTCAGGTAGCATCTTTAAGAATGTTATCTTCTGCATTGGTTCTACTTCCTATTTTTATAAAATCATTTAAAAATATTCCAGGAAATAAATTAGGTATTGTTTTTTTATCCGGATTATTGGGAAGCCTGTTACCGGCGTATCTTTTCTGCATAGCGGAACAATCCGTTGATAGTGCGCTTGCCGGAACTTTAAATTCTTTAACACCCATATTTGTGATCATTGCCGGCGCCGTATTTTTTTCAATTAAAACTACTTTTGAAAAAATTACAGGAATTGCTATCGCTTTTGTAGGAACTATATTATTATTTTTTAGTCAGCCGTCTTATAATGCAGAAGGAAATATTTCAGGTGTGCTGATGATAGTGCTGGCAACGATGATGTATGGATTAAATGTAAACCTCGTTCAGCGTCATTTAGGAATGCTGCCATCCGTTCAGGTAGTGTCTGTTGCATTGGTATTGAATGCCGTTCCTGCTTTGATCGTATTAATCGTTTCAGGATATTTTCAAGAGAATTTTTCACAACACGCTTTTCAAATATCTACCGCTTTTTCCCTGTTATTAGGAATAGTAGGCACAGCGCTCGCTTCTATATTATTCTATACACTGATCAAAAGAGCCGGTGCTGTTTTTTCTTCTATGGTCACTTATTTAATTCCTATAGTGGCCAATATATGGGGCTTGATATATGGAGAAATGATTGGCTGGAAACAAATTTTCAGCCTTCTGATTATTTTGACAGGCGTATATATTGCCAGCAGGTGGAAAGCTAGCTGGCACTCTAAAGGTTAAGATCGGTTTTCTTCACGGGTTTTTTATTGAAAAAAATGATCTCTCCTCCGGCATTATTTATAAAAGCTTTGGAACCTAAAAGCGTTGCACCTTTTTTATCGTAGAATGTTAGTATTAAAGTGTCACCATTACGTATATATTTTCCAGGATATTGCGAATTCTTTACACTATCGAAAAGCTGACGGTAAAATTCAAAGTAATTATGCTCTTTAATTACAAAATAGGAATCATTCATATCTGCTACAGACTTAAAAGTAACAATCACAGGTGATGATTCAAATTCCGCCTTATCACGTTTAAATCGTGCAGCAGGCGAACAGGAATAAATCAACAGGAGCAAAAAAAGTTTTTTCATAATAGTTAAGTCAAAAATAGGCTCTATCTGGTAAATAGTTGGTAAAGGCGTATTTTAAGCCTGTTATATTAGAAGGAGGTTAGAAATTTCTTTATTTCAATTTTTAATTACAATGTTCAAACCTTACCTTTGCGGCTCGTATAAAATAAGGCTTTTTATAAAAAGAAAACCTGCATTTTTTATCCTTATAAATTAAAAGAATTATGGCCAAGACCGGTAAAATTAAATCAATCATCGGAGCCGTTGTTGACGTGCAATTTGATAATGATACAAAGCTGCCTGATATTTTAAATGCATTGGAAGTTACCCGTGAAAACGGAGATAAACTGGTGCTGGAAGTTCAGCAGCATCTTGGAGAAGACAGTGTAAGAACCATTGCGATGGACAGTACAGAAGGTTTAGTACGTGGAATGACAGTAGTGGATCTTGGAAACCAGATCACTATGCCGGTTGGAGATGCTATTAAAGGCCGTTTATTTAACGTAACAGGTGATGCTATTGATGGTTTGCCTCAACCTTCCAGAGCCAATGGACGACCCATTCACTCCAAGCCACCATTATTTGAAGACCTGAGTACGGCTAATGAGATTTTATTTACAGGTATTAAAGTGATCGATCTGATTGAACCTTATGCAAAAGGTGGAAAGATCGGTTTATTCGGTGGTGCAGGTGTAGGTAAAACGGTTTTGATTCAGGAACTGATCAATAATATTGCAAAAGCTTATAGTGGTTTATCCGTATTTGCTGGTGTGGGTGAAAGAACGCGTGAAGGAAATGATCTGATGAGAGAGATGATCGAAGCGGGTATTATGAATTATGGAGATAAATTCCGTCATAGCATGGAAGAAGGTGGATGGGATCTGGCTTCCGTAAATATTGAAGGACTAAAAGAGTCAAAAGCAACTTTCGTTTTTGGACAAATGAATGAACCACCAGGAGCAAGAGCTCGCGTGGCTTTGAGCGGATTAACTTTAGCGGAATATTTCCGTGACGGAGAGGGTGAAGGACAAGGAAAAGATATTTTGTTTTTCGTTGATAATATCTTCCGTTTTACACAAGCGGGTTCTGAAGTATCAGCGTTGTTAGGCCGTATGCCGAGTGCAGTGGGCTATCAACCAACTTTGGCTACAGAAATGGGATTGATGCAGGAAAGAATTACTTCTACCAAAAATGGATCCATCACTTCTGTGCAGGCGGTATATGTTCCTGCTGATGATTTAACAGACCCGGCTCCGGCAACCACTTTCGCTCACCTGGATGCCACTACCGTATTAAGTCGTAAAATCGCTGATCTTGGTATTTATCCTGCGGTTGATCCATTGGATAGTACAAGCCGCATCTTAACGCCATTAATAGTAGGTGACCTACATTATGATACGGCGAACAAAGTAAAATTAATTTTACAACGCTATAAAGAATTGCAGGATATCATTGCCATTCTTGGTCTGGATGAATTGAGTGA
>JBKJSZ010000259.1:0-20887 GCA_046593675.1 Ferruginibacter sp. | reverse complement strand
CGAGAGTAATTATTTGTTTTGTATAAAACTGTAGTACAACTGTCAGTGAAGTCAAACAGCTGCTTATAATAAAAATTATTACGATCAGGAATTTTCTAAATATATTTTCAATAGAATTATAAATAAAAAAAGTCAAATAACTAAAATTAAATAACACGCAAGAAATATTGAATTTGGTAAATTGATATCCTGAAACAATTTCAAAAACTCTCAACACTAATACCAAATAAGCGATAAAAGCAACAGTAGTGTAAATAACAAATGATCGAATCAAAGGCTTCGTTTTCTTATCTTCTAACAATTTTAAGGAATAAAAAAAAGATATAACAAACGTTATTGACAGAATACAAACTAAAATAAGAGATTGCTTTTGCACACCCAATACTAGTAATATTTATTAAAAATATAAACAGAAAACCCTCAACTATTTTTGCGTTTTTTCCTCAAACTCACCCTTCTTCGTAAAAACACTATCAAAATCACAGGGTATATACACGCAATTTTACTACTTGAAATAATCTAATATTGTATTTTACGTTTAACAATTGATACCCTTACTGAAATTTATTAATTTTATATCCTTATATGGAACCAATAAAAGTTATAATCGCAGATGATCATGTGCTCTACCGGGCTGGTGTAAAAACCGCATTGAGCACAAAAAAAGATGTAAAAGTGATTGCGGAAGCAGATAACGGGATGCACCTTTTAAATCTTATTAAATCTTTGCCTTGTGATGTAATTTTACTGGACATTCAAATGCCGGTGATGGATGGCATTGAAGCCTTGCCGGAAATTAAAAAAATTCTTCCTAATGTAAAAGTGATCATGCTCACGTTTGTGGAAGATCAAAGTATGATCACCAAACTGATGGAGCTGGGCGCCAATAGTTACCTTACAAAAACCAGTGATAGTGAAATAATTTACGAAGCCATCAAAACCTGTTATGAACAGGAATATTATTTCAACTCTTTAACCAACCAGGCTTTATTGAGCAATTTAAAACAACGTCAGGCTCCTATTGCAGCTCAGCAGATGATGCAGCAACAGGAAGTTCAGTTAAGTGAAAAGGAAACTACTATCCTACGATTAATGTGTGAAGAAAAAAGCACAAAAGAAATTGCAGATCTGGTTGATTTAAGCCCTCGAACCGTAGAATCCATCAGAGATAAATTAAAAGTAAAAACAGGGGCGAAAAGTACAGCCGGACTTATCATGTATGCCGTTAGAAATAAAATTATAGAAGAGATGTAAATTGCTTCAAGAAAATTTTAAAAAAAAAGAAGCATTTATTAATAAAGAATTAATTTAGTGATCCCCGTTTAACGGGGATTTTTATTATGGAATATTTCAACTTCAACGGAAAACTTTTTGAAAAAAATACCCCAGTTATTGGTCCCGATAACAGAAGTTTCAGATATGGAGATGGTTTATTCGAAACTTTCAAATACAAAAATGAAAATATTGTTTTAGGTAAAGAACATTTTAACCGGTTATGGAGCGGAATGAAAAAAATGCAATTCGAAATTCCGGTTCATTTCACTAAAGAAATTCTGAATGAACAAATCGTTCAACTTATTAAAAAAAATAAAGCAGAACATGCAAGAATAAGATTATCTGTTTTCAGAGGTGATGGAGGTATATACGACCCGGTAAATCACCTACCCAATTATATAATTCAATGCTGGCCTTTAGCTAATCCTGCCAATACGCTGAACGAAAACGGACTTCATGTTTGTATTTATCCTGATGTAAAAAAATCTATGGATTCTTTTTCGAACCTCAAACATAATAGTTATCTGCCCTACTTTATGGCTGCTTTATTTGCCAAAAAATGTAAATGTAACGATGCTGTTATTTTAAATACGGAGAACAGGATTTGCGACAGCACCATCGCTAATATTTTCATTATTAAAAAAGATGCTATCATTACACCATCATTAAGTGAAGGATGCATTGCCGGTGTTATGCGTCAATCCATCATCTATACACTGAAAGCTAAAAATATTATTGTAGAAGAAGGTGTTGTTTCAGAAGTTGATTTGTTAAATGCTGATGAAGTTTTCCTCTCGAATTCTATACTTAATATAAAATGGATAGGACAAATGCAAAAACAAAAATATAAGTCTGATAAAATTAAAGAAATTTACAACGAACTCACCAAAACAAATCCAGATGTATTTTGTTGATAATCCATGAAACAAACAGTGAATATTTTTTGGTTTAGAAGGGATCTCCGATTACATGATAATCATGGATTATATAAAGCATTAACATCCGGGAAACCTGTTATCGCTGTTTTCATTTTTGATAAAGAGATATTAGATAAACTAGAAAAAACCGATCGTAGAGTTCCTTTCATTTACCAACAGATAGGCGAACTCCAACAAAACATATTGAAACAAGGTTCGAGTTTTCAATGTTTTTATGAAACTCCTATTAATGCATTTACAAAACTTACGGAACAATTTCAAATAGAAACGGTATTTACCAACGATGATTATGAACCGTACGCCATCATTCGTGACACTCAAATAGAGGCATACCTGGCTCAAAAAAACATTCATTTTAAAAAATTAAAAGACCACGTAATTTTTGAAAAATCAGAAGTAATGAAAGATAATGGTGAGCCCTACACGGTTTTTACACCATACAGCCGTAAATGGAAATCTATTCTATCAGAAAATAAAATAACTGCATTTCATTCTGAACATAAATTGAGTAACTTTTATAAATCTGAGGAAAATCCAATCCCAACGTTAAAAAAAATGGGATTTGAGAAAATAGATGTTGAATACCCTTCCCGCCTGTTCGAAGAAACCATTATTAAAAATTATGCAGAAAAAAGAAATTATCCGGGCATTAACGGCACTTCAAAGCAGGGAATTCATTTAAGATTTGGCACTGTAAGCACACGGCAATTGGCCATACAGGCCATGAAATTTTCAGAAACATATCTGAATGAACTGATATGGAGAGAATTTTACCAAATGATCTTGTTTCATTTCCCAAATGTTACAGATCATGCTTTTAAACCTGCCTACGATAATATTCCGTGGATAGATGATGAAGACGGATTTAAACGGTGGTGCATTGGCGAAACCGGGTATCCTATAGTTGATGCAGGAATGCGTGAATTAAATGCAACAGGTTTTATGCATAACCGTGTTCGGATGATCACCGCATCTTTTTTATGTAAACATCTTCTGATTAACTGGAGATGGGGCGAATCCTATTTTGCAGAAAAATTACTGGATTTTGAATTGGCATCCAATAACGGCGGATGGCAATGGTCATCAGGATCGGGATGTGATTCTGCTCCGTATTTCAGAATATTCAATCCATATCTTCAAACGAAAAAATTTGATCCCAACCTAGCATATATTAAAAAATGGGTTCCTGAATTTGAAGAATTTACGTACCCAAAGCCTATGGTAGATCACGAATTTGCAAGAAAAAGATGTCTCTCATTGTATTCTTCTGCTTTGAGCAATAAATAATTATACAAATTGTAACGGAGATTGTTCTTCTTCAGGCATTAATGATAAAAAATGTTTTACGGCATCCTTTCCTTTTTCTCCAAGATCAAGAGAATAATTATTTACGTACAAATCAATATGCTGTCGCATCACAGCTTCTTCCATTTCCTGTGCATTGGAAGTTATGAATGTAGTTAATTGAGGATAATTTTTGTATGATATTTCCAGGCTCTTTTTGATTAATTTATCTGTCTCAAGTTGAATATATTTTTCAATATTTTTTTTGATCACAATACCGCCCAATGGAAGTGGAAAACCATATTTCATCTCCCAAATCTCACCCAGATCTGCAATTTTATGCAAACCTTTACTCTGATAAGTAAATCTGTTTTCATGTATAATAACGCCAGGACCTTTACCGGATAGAATATATGCTTCCACCTCATCATACCGTATAAATTTTTTAATTTTTGCCTGAGGAAAAGCAGATGTAAACAATTTATGTGCTGTAGTATTTTCACCAGGAATTGCAAAGCAGGCAGTTTCAAAATTAATTATACTATTGCTGGTATTAATTAATAAAGGTCCTACTCCATTCCCCAAAGCACTGCCACTGTTCAATAATGCATAATCTGATGTTAATTTCGGCAATACACCATAACTTATTTTGGATATGTCCAGTTTTCCTTCCTGAGCCCATTCGTTGAGGGTATGCACATCTTCCATATATACTTTGAAAGAGAGGCCGTTGGTATGCATATGGCCATTTACCATCGCATCAAAAATAAAAGTATCATTTGGACAAGGCGAAAATCCAATCGTTAATTGCATTTCATAATTTTTTTATACATGGATATCAATTCTGCATTTAAGTTTTCTACAGAATCTTTGATCTTCCAGTTTTGTTTATTTCTGTCTCCAGCCTTATTACTGATATTTCTCAATTGTATGAAAGGAATGTTTTCCATCTTACATACATAATGCAATGCGGCACCTTCCATCGTTTCTATTGTATTTTTCAATGAAAAACTGTATGGAATAATAACATCAGAAACCATATTTACCGTAAGCCCATATACAACTGAAGCATCTGAATATTCAGAAAGATTAATATCGTTTTTCAACCATTCGCCCTGAAAAGGAAAAAGATCCGCATCCGCAAAGTCTGATTCAAAAATGGAACTAAATTTTCCATTCTCCATCATTCCAATATCTGAAAAACGATCTTTATACACCAGCACATTCTTACCGAGTTCTAATTCTTCATCAAAAGTTCCGGCAATACCCGCCTGTATTATAAAGCTGTAGGAACCTGAAATTATTTTTTTTGTGATAGCATACAGTACAGCCGGCACGCCCACACCGCTGATGAGTACTTCAGCATCAGGATATTCATTCCGAAAAGGAATAATTTCCATATTAGTAGCAGAAACAATCAAAACTGACATATTGCAAATTTCGTTTTAATAGCGGATACTTCCATAATACTCTCTAACTTCGCAAAAATTGCAAAGTAGGGATGATTTATATAACCAGAATCGAACATTTTAATGCAGCACATAAGTTGTTCAATCCATCATGGAGCCGGGAAAAAAATGAACTCGTTTTTGGCAAATGCGCCAATGAAAACTGGCATGGCCACAATTTTGAATTACATGTAACTTTAAAAGGAATGCCTGATGAAGAAACAGGCTTTGTATTTGATGTAAAAAAATTAAGCATTATTGTTAAAGAAAAGGTGATTGAAAAATTAGACCATAAGAACTTAAATGTAGACGTAGATTTTATGAGTGGCAAAATATGTTCTATAGAAAACCTGGTCACCGGAATCTGGAATCAATTGGCTCCGCATTTGCCTGAAACTGTTCAGTTACATAGTTTGAAACTTTATGAGACACCAAGAATTTATGTTGAATATTTTGGTGGTAAATCTCTTTAATAATGAAAAACTCCATTTTTGTTGGAAGATATTTGTCTTACATCGAACCAATAAGTAATTTAAATGTTAGAGATATATGCCTAAAGTAGCTGTTTTTAGAAAAGAACATTTTAATGCGGCACACAGGCTATTTA
The DNA here is from genome assembly GCA_046593675.1 of Ferruginibacter sp. Classification (GTDB taxonomy): domain Bacteria; phylum Bacteroidota; class Bacteroidia; order Chitinophagales; family Chitinophagaceae; genus Ferruginibacter. Next base: position 15,335 of record JBKJSZ010000259.1, on the reverse strand, counting down.
ATGCAGCATGGACAGACGAGAAAAACACAGCGGTTTTTGGAAAATGCAGCAATCCCAATTTTCATGGTCATAATTATGAACTTATTGTAAAAGTTGTTGGAGAACCTGATGCTGATACAGGATATGTGATGGATATGAAAATCCTAAGCGACATTATTAATAAAAATGTTCTGGATAAATTCGATCATCGTAACCTTAATGAAGATTGCGCTGAATTTAAAAATCTGAATCCTACTGCTGAAAACATTGCACTAATTATTTACAACATACTTCGTGAAAAAATCAGCAGCGATCTTGATATTAAGATTCGCCTATATGAAACAGAGAAAAATTTTGTTGAATTCCCGGCTTAAATAAACTACAATGGCTTACAAAAAAATTGAGGAATACGATATCCAGGTCACCAATACTTTAATTGAAAATTACAAAAATAGCATATCAGCTTTAGGTGAAAATCCGGAAAGAGAAGGACTGATTAAAACCCCAGAAAGAATTGCAAAAGCCATGCAATACCTAACGCAGGGATATCAACAAAATGCAAATGAAGTTCTAAAATCTGCCATGTTCAAAGAAGATGTGAGCGAAATGGTGATTGTAAAAGATATAGAGTTATACAGCATGTGCGAGCACCATATGCTTCCTTTTTACGGGAAGGCGCATGTAGCATATATTCCTAACGGTTATATCACAGGATTAAGCAAAATTGCAAGAGTGGTGGATATTTATAGTAAAAGATTACAGGTTCAGGAAAGGCTTACACACCAGATTCTACATTCCATAAATGATACTTTACAACCTCTTGGTGTTGCCGTAGTTATAGAAGCCGCCCATTTATGTATGATGATGCGTGGTGTTGGAAAACAAAACTCTGTAACAACTACTTCCGCCTTTTCTGGCGAGTTTGAAAAAAATGAGACAAGAAGCGAATTTTTAAAATTAATCAGCGCTCAGCTTCATTAATATTTTTACAGGAATATCCTTTTCTTTGCATGCACTAATATCAACAGAATGAAGCATGCTTATATTTTTCCGGGACAGGGCTCGCAGTTTTCGGGAATGGGAAAATCATTATACGATTCTCATCCGTCAGTGAAAGATTTATTTGAAGAAGCCAACCACATTCTCGGTTTTCGCATCTCTGATGTTATGTTTGAAGGCAAAGAGGAAGACCTCAAACAAACGAACATTACTCAACCTGCCATTTTTATACATTCTGTTGCGGCTTTCAATACTATTGAAAATGCACAACCAGATATGGTTGCCGGTCATTCATTAGGCGAATTTTCTGCACTGGTGGCCAATAAGGTTTTATTGTTCTCAGATGCTTTGAAATTAGTTTCCCTCAGAGCGCAGGCAATGCAAAAAGCATGTGAAGCTAATCCTTCAACTATGGCTGCGATACTCGCTTTAGATGATGTAAAAGTGGTAGACATCTGTAAAAAAATTATGGAGAAAACCGGTGAAATTGTTGTAGCAGCAAATTATAATTGTCCTGGTCAATTAGTGATCAGCGGCACCTTAAAAGGTATTGAAGACGCTTGCATGCGTATGAAAGAAGCAGGAGCAAAAAGAGCATTGGTGCTTCCGGTTGGCGGAGCTTTTCATTCTCCAATTATGTTACCGGCTAAAGAAGAATTAGAAGCCGCCATTTTGAATACAAAATTTCATGCAGCTACATGTGCAGTGTATCAGAATGTAACTGCTTCGGCTGTTACCGATCCTGAAGAAATTAAAAAAAATCTGATCAATCAATTAACCGGCGCGGTAAAATGGACACAAACTATTCAATCCATGGTAAACGATGGTGCTATTCATTTTACAGAATGCGGTCCAGGAAAAGTTTTACAAGGACTTGTTCAAAAGATCTGTATAGAAGCTGTTGTAAACGGTGTAAATTAGTTATTGCCTAAAAGGAATTAATCCACGGATACCCATATCCTGAACCACATCTCCATCAGCGGGTTCAAACAGGCCATTTCCATTTACATCCCTCCATTCAAAACTTTTATTTACAGATAAGGAAACTATGATGTTGATATCTGAAGTTTCATTTCCACTGATAATCAAAGGAGAATCAAATTTGCCGGTAACAACGCAGGAACCGGAAGGTACAGGAGAGGATGCAAAAATAGGATTGGGAACGGTGGTCGCATTAGCAGGAGCTTGTCCGGTGGATACATTTCCGAAACCTGAAAGCGAAGTTTCAAACCCCCAGTATCCTTGTAATTTGTTAGATCGCACGGTCACCATCGAATCTTTAATTCGATATTGATTGATGTAAGTATTAAACCCAATAAAAGATGCAATAGTTCCATCTAAGTCAAAACCGGCAGCCCTAAACTTGATATTGTAATTCTGATAAGCTAATGAAACACGCAGCCATTTATACGAACCGGCTGCAAGGTCTTTAACCGGAATACTTAAAAATATTTCATTATTACCTGCCAATTTAGCCTGGCTGAAATCAATGGCATTATTTCCACCGGCGGTTGTTTCTGTTGCACGGTACAATATGGCACCGCCACCTAATGGCGTCAGATCTGCGGGTGCCAGTTCCAGATAATGAGCACTCATTGAATTAAAGACAGGCGATTGTGCTGCATTTCCTGCTGGTATAACAGAAGGTTGTCCGAAACTATTTAATCTGGCTTGTGTAGAATCAAATCTGAATATGAAATTGATTTTTGGTTCCGTACTTGGTAATGATTTTTTACAGCTAATAATAAATAGCATAATGATAAATCCTATTAAAATTCTCATATTGTTTTTTTTGAAGATAGAATTTAAATTGAAAAAAGGGCTTTTTCAGCCCTTATAATTAATAACTCATTGCAAAATATCCTTCTGTAAGTGCAACATCTGGTGGTGTTCCGGAAGTTCCGTTGAAATCAAAATTACCTCTGATTCTCCGGGTAGTTGTATTGTTCTCCAGAATTGTTAGATTTCCGGTAGTTCCTGTATAAACGTTAGCACCTACCGCATAAAATCCTAAATAATCAGCTCCCATTGTATATGCTCCGGGAGTTAAATTGCTGGCAAGAATTAAATTCACACTTGAGATACCCGCTCCTTGTGCAGCCGTTATGGAAAAGTTAGCACCAATTGTATTTAATGAAAGTGAAGTATAAGCGAAGGCAGCACCATCCACTTTAACCCTGAAAGTATCCGCCAACGGAGGAGCTACTATGGTTTCAGTATAAGGAATTTTTATAAATATTCCGTTGGTAATGGCTTTAGTTTGATCGTCAATTGTACGATATACATTTATGGTAAATGTTCCGGTAAGCAATTTGCGGACCGTATCTATTTGAGTGATGTTCATATCACCATAAATGCCGGGAGCTAACCATTGATTGGTTGACCATGCGGCAATAGGTGTGATGGAACTATCTTCATAGATACCAATATTAGTTGTAGAATTATTACTGAAACTATAACTGTGTACACCCGAATCTTTCACCATCATGGTGATGGTTTTATTATTGAAATCTTTACCATACAAGGTGATAACCCCACCTGCACGCGTTGCCCGGCTTACCGCATTCGCCACCCAGGAAGTACCATCGATGTCTGCACGAAAATCTCCTGCCGCACCAATATTATTTCCATTTTCCAGGCTCAACTCATTTTCACATGAAGAGAAAATGATAAGCAATGACAATAAACCAAAAAGTATTTTTTTCATATTTATTTATTAAACGGCTAATGTGCTTAAAACACTATTCATAGAGCGAACTGCTTCTGCACTTTTTTGCATCGCTGCCTGTTCTTCAGAATTTAATTTATAATCTACAATTCTTTCCCAACCACTTTTTCCAATAATAACCGGAACACCAATACAGATATCATTCAAACCGTATTCGCCTTCCAGGTAAACACAACAAGGCATCATTTTTTTCTCATCTCTCACAATGGCTTCAACCAATTGAGCTCCTGCGGCACCGGGAGCATACCATGCAGAAGTTCCTAATAATCCGGTTAAAGTGGCTCCGCCTACCATTGTATCAGATGCCACTTTTTTAAGTGAATCTTCATTAAGATAAGATGACACCGGTGTTCCGCAATAAGTTGCAAGACGAGTAAGCGGTATCATGGTTGTGTCTCCATGTCCACCTACTACATTTGCCTGCAAATCGTTGGGTGAACATTGCATGGATTGACTTAAATAATAACGAAAACGTGCGCTGTCTAATATTCCGCCCATTCCTATAATTCTGTTTTTCGGCAATCCGCTGCTCTTTAAAGCAAGATAAGTCATTGTATCCATTGGATTACTGATCACAATAATGATAGCTTCGGGAGAATATTCAAGAATACTTTTAGTAACTGTTTTCACTATACCGGCATTGATACCTATCAGTTCTTCTCTGGTCATTCCCGGTTTGCGTGGAATTCCTGAAGTAATCACAGCTACTGTACTTCCAGCCGTTTTTTTATAATCGTTTGTACTTCCGATAATTCTTGTATCGAAACCTTCTATTTGTGCAGTCTGCATCAAATCCATTGCCTTTCCTTCAGCAACACCTTCTTTAATATCTACCAATACCAATTCATCACACAATTGTTTGCGGGCAATATTATCAGCACAGGTTGCACCTACGGCACCGGCTCCCACTACAGTTATCTTCATACAAATTTGTTTTTGCTTATGTAAATATTTTGCAAATGTAAAAGAATAGTTGGGCTGATGATGTTTGAAAAAAAAATTACTCAGAATAAATCGGCTATTATTTTAAAATCCGGATGTTGCCTCACCTCTCCCTGTAATTTTCCTTTTTTCCCATATGTAAAAATTCCCGGGTAACTTTTGATTTCAAAAAAGGTATTAAGAAATGATGATGGATCACGCCCCATTATAATATTTGGATATTTTGATATGTGATAATCTTCATAAAACTGCTTTAAGATATCAAATCGAATAGAGGAAGTCATAATTATCTGCACTTCATCATATAAACTAAAATTATTGATCATATCTGTAAAGGCCTGTTTACAATGATCGCAATCAGGGCTGAAGAGAAAAAACATAACCGGTTTATTTTTAACCAGTTTCGCCTCTGTAAAAATGGAACTGTCGGGCAACGAAATGATCTTAAATGGAGGAATAGTTGGAAATCGTTGATAAATACCCATACTGTCATTTTGTGCAAACGCCATACAGGTACCCATGATTATCAAAAAAAGTAAAGAAAAACACTTCATTATCTGAAAGTATTGCTTTTTAAAAAACACGTCGCATTTGTATTTCGCATTTAACAATTCAATTGCTACTTTTGCTCCCTTAAAAATAAGATATGGCAACAACAGCAGATATGCGTTCGGGCTTGATCATCAAAGTAGATGGCAGTCTTTATTCAGTGATAGAATTTGGTCAGAATAAAACAGCACGTGCAGCTGCAAAAGTTTGGGCAAAATTGAAAGGTGTGGATAATAGCCGCACTATTGAACTTACCTGGAACAGTGGTGAAACCATCTTCCCGGTACGAGTGGAAAAAAAACCATATCAGTATTTATATAAAGATGATACAGGATATAGTTTTATGGATAATGAAACTTTTGAACAAATAACCGTTCCGGAACAAATGGTGGATGCTCCTAAATTTTTAAAAGACGGACAGATTGTTTCTGTATTAATCAATGGAGAAACTGATCTTCCTATGGGAGTTGAATTACCCGATAAAATTGAATTATTGGTTACTTATAGTGAACCAGGCATGAAAGGAGATACGGCAACCAGAACTTTAAAACCTGCAACCGTTGAAACAGGCGCAACAGTTAATGTGCCTTTATTTGTAAACGAAGGTGAAATTATACGCGTAAATACCAAAACCGGTGATTACCTGGAAAGAGTAAAATAGATAAATTATAGAGGCTGACGAGTTCAGCCTTTTTTTATATTTTAGGTTTTTTTGATCCATTTTTAATGATTTTAATCCATTTTTAGGTTTTTTTGCCCATAAATAATGGTTTTTTATATTCGTTAGATTAATCATTCCCTATCTTAGCTGCCCGATAATAATTCTTTAAACTAACAAGTATGGATATCAAACAGATACAAGAGCTGGTAAAGCTCATGAACAAAACCACCATCGGTGAAATAACAATAGAAGAAGACGGAAAGAAAATTACCATAAAACAAAAGAAAGATCCAGTACAACAGGTGGTAGGAACCCAGCAATACAATGTTCCGGTTTCATCACCTTCCTCATCCCCTGCTACTTCACCTGCGCCTTCCATACCAAATAAAGAAAATGCGCCTGTTAAACAAGCCGATAATCTCATCACTATTAAAAGCCCGATGATTGGTACTTTCTATCGCCAATCCGGACCCGGGAAACCAATTCTCATAAATGTAGGAGAAGAAGTTACACCCGGAAAAGTGGTTTGCATTATTGAAGCCATGAAATTGTTTAATGAAATTGAGAGTGAAGTAAAAGGCACCATTGTAAAAGTGTTGGTGGAAGATGCCAGCCCGGTGGAATATGATCAACCTTTATTTCTGGTTGAACCTGCATAAGTTTTAATTTTTTATTTATTGAGCTCACTAAGTACGCAAGTACCAAATATCAACTACGGATGTTTAAAAAAATACTAATTGCTAACAGGGGTGAAATCGCCTTACGCGTTATTCGTACCTGCAGAGAAATGGGAATTAAAACCGTTGCTGTTTATTCAACTGCTGATAAAGACAGTTTACATGTAAAATTTGCGGATGAAGCCGTTTGTATAGGAAAGCCGGCAAGTATAGACAGCTATTTAAATATGGCACATATAATGGCCGCTGCAGAAATTACTAATGCAGATGCCATACACCCTGGATATGGATTTTTAGCAGAAAATAGCAAGTTTGCGAAAATTTGTGCCGACCATGGAATAAAGTTTATCGGCCCAACGCCGGATATGATAAATGCCATGGGCGATAAAGTAACAGCGAAAGAAACTATGATTCGTGCCGGCGTACCGGTTGTTCCGGGCGTAGAAGGACTTTTGGAAAGTGTAGCACATGCCAAGAAATCGGCCATTGAAGTGGGCTATCCCGTTATTTTAAAAGCAACAGCAGGTGGCGGTGGAAAAGGAATGCGTGTGGTATGGAATGAATCGGAAATTGAAAAGGCATTTGAAACTGCAAAAACCGAAGCCGCCGCATCTTTTAAAAATGATGGTATCTATATGGAGAAATTTGTGGAAGAGCCACGCCATATTGAAATACAAATTGCTGGAGATCAGTATGGTAATATTTGTCATTTGAGTGAAAGAGATTGTTCCATACAAAGACGTCATCAGAAACTGGTAGAAGAATCGCCTTCGCCATTTATGACGGATGAACTAAGGGAACGTATGGGTACTGCCGCAATTAAAGCTGCAAAGGCCATAAATTATGAAAGCGTAGGAACGATTGAATTTCTGGTAGATAAAAACAGGGATTTCTTCTTCATGGAAATGAATACCCGTATTCAGGTAGAACATTGTGTTACGGAGGAAGTGATCAATTACGACCTGATTAAAGAACAGATCAAAATCGCCATGGGCGAAAAGATTGTAGGTAAAGCCTATTTCCCACAGATGCATGCCATTGAATGCAGAATTAATGCAGAAGATCCATATAATGATTTCCGTCCGTCACCAGGTAAAATAACAGTGCTACATCAACCCGGCGGACATGGCGTTCGTGTGGACAGCCATGCGTATGCAGGATATGTAATTCCTCCTTATTATGATAGCATGATAGGCAAATTGATTGCGGTTGCGCAAACACGTGACGAAGCCATAAACACTATGAGCCGTGCTCTAAGCGAATATGTTATTGAAGGTGTAAAAACTACTATACCATTTCATTTGCAATTGATGAAAGATGAGAATTTTAGAAGCGGAAACTTCACCACTAAATTTCTGGAAAGCTTCACCATGAAATAATGATACGCAACTGAAATGATAAAGAGAATCAATGATTCTCTTTTTTTATGCCATCAAATTGAATCAGGCAGAATGTATTTGGGGTATAAATTTAAAAAAGATGTTTTAAAAATTGGCTGATCAATAGATTCAACTTATATTCCTTCATCATTTTTTACCTTGCTAAACTCTGCCTTTATGATCAAACGTCTTTTTGGCCTCCCGGTTTTTTTTCTCTTTTGTTTTTCCGCATTTTCCCAGGATCAGTCGAATGTAAAATTCGGAAATGTATTGCCAGCTGATTTCTCCTTAAAAAATATAAAAGTTGACACGTCATACGGCGCTGTTTTTTTAACAGAAATTGGTAACAGTTATTTTGAAGGTAATTCAGAAGGCTGGTTCACCCTGATGCATCAGGTGAAAAGAAGGATTTATATATTCAACAAAAAAGGATTTGACCTGGCTACTGTTGCTGTGTACCTCTATCATTCAACTAAAAGAGATGCTGAAGAAAAACTGGAGTCGTTAAAAGCTACTACATATAATCTTGTTAATGATAAGGTGGAAGAAACCAAACTGGATAAAAATGATGTTTTTAAGGACAAGATTTCGGAAAATTATGTAGTAAAGAAATTTACCATGCCGGCAGTAAAAGAAGGATCTATCATTGAATATTCTTACACCATAAAATCTGAATTTCTTTTCAATCTGCAGCCATGGGAATTCCAGGGTGCGTATCCTAAATTATGGAGCGAATATAAAGTTCAGATACCGCAGATCTTTGATTACATAACGCTTATCGGCGGTTATCTGCCATTTCACATGGTTGATAAAAAAACCAAGAACGCAATCTACCTGTTGAGAGAAAGAAGATCCATTTCTGTGTTTGGAGCAGGTACAACTAGTGCGTCGGCAGACAAATCTGAATCTTTCACCTATGATAGCCAGGATAAAATAGTAAGATGGGTTGTGAAAGATGCGCCTGCATTGAAGGAAGAGAATTTTACCACCTCCATGAAAAATCATATATCCAAAATTGAATTTCAACAATCAGCCATCAATATGCCAGGGCAGGATTCCAAAAGTGTAATGCGTTCCTGGGAAGCATTATCTAAAGACTTACTCGAAGATGAACGTTTTGGTGTAAATCTGTACAGTGAGAATAAATGGCTGGATAAAAACTGGCTGAATGAAAAAACCACCAACACCCTGGAAGATGCCCGGAATATTTTTCACTATGTTCAGAAGAATATTAAATCGAAGGCCTGGCAGGTTTGTACAGGAGTCAGTCGCTAAAAGAAACTTTCCAGAATAAAAACGGATATGTTTCAGACATTAACTTATTACTCACGATGCTGCTGAGAAGGCAGGGATTTACGGTAAACCCTGTTATATTAAGTACGCGTTCACATGGTTATATAACTAACATGTATCCACTTATCAATCAGTATAATTATGTGGTATGTAAATTAACAATCCATGATAAGGTTTATTATTTAGATGCGTCAAGTCCCAGCCGTTCCTTTTACTACCTGCCCACAGAATGTTACAACAACGGAGGCCGGAGTATTTTTCCGGATTATCCTTCTACAGAACCTTTATATGCCGACAGCATAACGGAAGTTAAAGTAACTAATGTATTACTGATGCTGGATGAAAAAACAGGAAGTAACTGGTCAGGAACATTGCAGTCTTCTTTTGGTAATTCAGAATCGGAACAAATACGTGAAAGCATTTCTGAAAACGGTTTGCCGGCTTTTCAAAAAAAGCTTTCGCAATCTTATCCTCCGGATATAAAGGTTGATGAAATAAAGTTCACCAATCTTGACAGTAATGAAAATAAATTATCCATTAAATATAACATCAACATTGAGAACAATGCATCGGATGTAATTTATTTCAGCCCGCTGTTAAAAGAAGGGTACACAGAAAATTATTTTAAATCACAGGAAAGATTCTATCCTGTTGAAATGCCTTCGAAAACTAATGAAACTTATATGCTCAAACTGTTCATTCCAGAGGGCTATGTAGTGGATGAAATACCAAAATCTGAACGCATTAACCTCGATGAAGGTCAGGGTATGTTTGAATACCTCATAAGAAAAAATGATGACAATATTGATATAAGAGTGATCCTGCAATTAAACAAGGCCACTTTTCTTCCGGAAGATTATGAAACATTAAGAATGTTCTTTGATGTAATTATAAAAAAAGAAGCAGAACAAATTGTATTCAAAAAAAAATAAAATGCGTACACCTTTCCTGATTGCCATTGTAATTTTATTCAATGGCTACACTTCCCTTGCCCAGCAATATGCTGTATTTCTCATTCCCCCGCAGCTCATCAAAGCAAACGCGGTGATCCGCAATTCTGAAATGAACATCGACATCAATAATGAAGGAAGTGCATCCATTATTCATAAATATACTATCACTATATTAAACAAGAATGCAGATGAATACGCAGTTATTGCGGAGCCATATAATAAACTGATCAGTATAAAATCAATCAGCGGAACATTATATGATGCTTTAGGAAAAAAAATAAAAAAAACGGATAAATCTGATATAGGAGATTTGAGTGCCACTTCTTCCGGTTCACTTGCGGAAGAAAATCGCGTTAAGGTTCATAATTTCAACTGGAACATTTATCCTTATACTATAGAATATGAAATTGAAACAGAGATAAAAAGTTTATTTTTTTTACCGAACTGGATACCTGTAATAGATGAAAATATAAGCGTTGAAAACAGTGTACTTACCGTGAAAATGCCTGCTGATTATACTCTCCGGTATAAAATGTTCAACACAAAAGAACCTGTGGCGGCCCGGGAAAAAAATGAAAAGACACTCATGTGGAAAATTGAGAATTACGCCGCCATGAAATCTGAACCTTTTTCTACCACGTGGCACAAAAATTCTCCCAGCATAATGCTGGCACCTGAAAAATTTCAAATGCAGAAATACAGCGGTTCGATGGCTGACTGGAAATCACTGGGCAATTTTATGCGTACTTTAAACGCAGGCAGAGATGAATTGCCTGAAAATGTAAAAAAAATAGTGCATGATCTTACTGACAAAATATCTTCTCCCAAAGAAAAGATAGAAATATTATACAACTATCTGCAACATAATACACGATATATTTCCGTACAGTTAGGAATTGGTGGATGGCAAACATTTGATGCAAAATATGTTGCTGAAAATAAATATGGTGACTGTAAAGCATTAAGTAATTACATGACCAGTTTATTAAAAGAAGCAAATATAAAAGCGTATCCAGCCCTTATCCGGGCAGGCACAGGCAAGTTGAATTTTGAGGATGATTTTGCCAGCAACCAGTTCAATCATATGATCGTTTGCATACCTGGCAAAGACACCACCTGGCTTGAATGTACCAGCCAGACCATCAGTTGCGGTTACCTCGGTGATTTTACCAGCAACAGACCTGCCCTGCTTATAACTGAAAATGGCGGTGAACTTGTACACACTCCAAAATACAATTACCTTGAAAACCTGCAGAACCGAATGATAAAAGGAATACTGGATACAGTAGGCAACCTGCAGATGAAGATCGTTACTCAATATCACGCAGAACAACAGGATCAGATTCACAGCATGTTGAACCAGGCTTCTAAAACATTGATTCAGGATTATATTACAAATGACTTATCTGTGCCATCATTCGACCTTATCAAATGGAATTATTCTAATGAAAAAAATCAATATCCTGTCATCAAAGAAGAACTGGAACTCATTGCCTATAATTATGCATCGCTTACCGGCAAACGCATTTTTATTACTCCTAATATTCTGAACCGTTCCAAGCAGGTTTTAAATGATACGGCGAAACGCAAAACCCCGCTATTTTTAAAATATGAATACACAGATATTGATTCTGTAGAAATAAAATTTCCAGACAATTACGTTACAGAAAGTAATATAAAAGATGTTTTTTTCAGCACAAAATTTGGCAACTATTCAAGAAAAATAACAGTAGATAAAGACAAGATCTTATATATAAGAAAATTTGAAAAATTCAGCGGAGAGTTTCCTGCGGAAGATGCCACTGCTTTTGCTGATTTTCTATCCGGGATCAGAAAAGCTGATTTACTCAGAATTGTACTGGTAAAAAATCAATGATTTTATTATAAAATCTTTTACTTTTTATTGATTACAAAGAATAATCCGCTTTGTTTAGTTCCGATCAGTATTGCTTTATTTTTCCGGCCCGGGTAATTACATCCAGCTTCCAACACTCTATTAAATTTTAATTTCTGATGGCATAAAAATATTGCCATCGGGCTGCAATGCTGTTTTGATCACCGGAAATTTTTTTAGAAAATTAGCTGAGTGTCACCTGTCATTAATTTTTACGTAAATACATAACGTTTTAATTAGTATGGAATACACAGTTGTGCCCGCTATTTCAATGGCATTCCTTTTGTTCCATATCATCTTCTTAAACAACAAATAATTTTTATGGCGAAGTCATCAAAAACAAATTCAAAAACAGAAAAATTGAATAATTCTAATCCGTCAAAGTCAGAAGATGTATTATCTCCTTCTGATTTAAATCCATCAAAATATGCTCCTACAGCCGAAGCAATTATGGATTTGAAACAATTGGCTCCTGAAGATGGTCTTACTAAGTTATTAGAAAATTCCATAAAAGATTTATACTGGGCCGAAAACGCTTTAATATCCGCCTTACCAAAAATGGCGAAAGCGGCACATTCTTCCTCTCTGGTAGATGCCATACTTACCCACCTAGAACAAACAAAAACTCATGTAAAAAGATTACAAAAAGTATTTGATGTATTGGGGAAAAATCCTCAGGCTATGAAATGTGAAGCCATGGAAGGATTAATGAAAGAAGGAGAATCTGTAATAGAAGATACCGATGCAGAAACACCTGCACGTGACCTCGGAATTATTATGGCATCTCAAAAAGTGGAACATTATGAAATTTCTGCGTACACAGGAATTATAAAACTGGCAAAACGTTTGGGCCTCGTTGATGTTGCAGATATTTTATCTGAAACCCTAACTGAAGAAACGGAAACCGAATCTTTACTGGCTGAAATTGCGGATAGCAAAATAATTTTTAGTGCAGATGAAACCGAATAAAACGATAAACTATTCCATAATTTTTAAATAATTACCATGACAGACAATGTATCTAATGATGCAACGGAAAATGAGAAAATTAATCAGCTTCAGCAACATACTGAAAATTCGCAAGGTGAATTTTTAACTACAAACTTCGGTGTACGAATCAATGATGACCAGAATACCTTAAAGGCGGGAGAACGTGGTCCGAGTCTATTAGAAGATTTTCATTTCCGGGAAAAAATGACACACTTTGATCATGAAAGAATTCCGGAAAGAATTGTTCATGCACGTGGTTCGGCAGCACACGGCGTTTTTCGTTTACATGAAGACATGAGTGAATTTACAAAAGCTGGATTTTTAACGGATACATCCCGCGAAACACCCGTATTTGTGCGTTTTTCTACCGTTGCCGGCTCCCGTGGTTCCTCGGATCTGGCACGTGATGCAAGAGGTTTTGCTGTAAAATTTTATACGGAAGAAGGAAATTTTGATCTCGTAGGAAATAACATTCCTGTTTTTTTCATTCAGGATGCTTTAAAATTTCCTGATCTTATACATGCAGTTAAACCCCAGCCTCACAATGAAATTCCACAGGCAGCTAGTGCTCATGATAGCTTTTGGGATTTTATTTGTGTTACACCCGAAGCAGCGCATATGGTGATGTGGGTAATGAGCGACCGGGCTTTACCCAGAAGTTATAGAATGATGGAAGGTTTTGGTGTGCATACTTTCAGATTTATTAATGAAGAAAATAAATCATGTTTTGTAAAATTTCACTGGAAACCTACACTGGGAGTTCATGCGGTTGCATGGGATGAAGCACAAAATATTTCTGGAAAAGATTCTGACTATCATAGACGGGATCTTTGGGAAGCCATTGAGAATGGCAATTTTCCTGAATGGGAACTTGGCGTACAGATCGTACCGGAAGAAGATGAATTTAAATATGAATTTGATCTATTGGATCCAACTAAATTAATTCCGGAAGAAATAATTCCAGTAAGACGTATTGGCACATTAACATTAAATAGAAACCCCGATAATTTCTTTGCAGAAACAGAACAAGTGGCTTTTCATATCGGGCATATTGTTCCCGGAATAGATTTTACAAATGACCCCTTATTACAGGGAAGATTATTTTCTTACACAGATACGCAACTCCTTCGCTTGGGCGGACCCAATTTTCAGGAGATTCCCATCAATCGACCTATCGCACCGGTACATAATAATCAACGTGATGGCTTTATGCGACAAACAATCAACAAAGGAAAAACTGCACATAGTCCAAATGTAATGGCGGGTGGCTGCCCATTTCAGGCTGGCATAATGCAGGGTGGTTTTACCAGTCATGCGGAAAAAATTGATGCACATAAAATAAGAGCGCGGAGTAAAAGTTTCTTTGACCATTTTAGCCAGGCCAAATTATTTTTTAACAGTATGTCTGTCCCGGAACAGAATCATATTATTGAAGCGCTTTCATTTGAATTAGGTAAAGTGGATCTGATAACCATCCGTGAAAGAATGTTGTATTTTCTATCTCAGATAGATGATGGACTGGCAGTGGCGGTAGCCTACAATATAGGAATGCATATTCCTAAAGGATTGAAAACTGATTTGAATCAAAACGTTCCTGCAGATGCAAATCCGGAAGATTATGCATCGATTGTAAAAGAAGGTTCTTTAAATCGTTCTCCGTCATTGAGTATGGCTTTTACTAAAAAAGATTCTATTTCTACCAGAAAAATTGCCATACTTGCCTGTGATGGTGTGGATGAAAAAGCCTTAATAGAAATGAAAGAGGATTTGCAATCCGAAGGCGCCATGTGTGAAGTTATTGCTCCTCGGTTAGGCTTTATTACAGGAAAAGAAAATATAAATATCCCGGTTACCAAATCTTTATTAACAACGGCCTCTGTATTTTATGATGCAGTATTTGTCCCTGGCGGTACTAACAGCGTTGCTACGTTGGAAGCAGATCCGGATGCGGTACATTTTTTAAATGAAGCCTTTAAACATTGTAAAGCCATTGCCTTAAATTCGGAAGCGATTCAAGTATTACAAGCTACCTACTTTGGTAGAAAAATATCCTTTTCACCAGAAATCACTGAAGACGGAATTTCAGTGGGTGACGGAAAAATGTTTGCAGAAAAATTTATTGCTGATATAAAAATGCATCGTTTCTGGAACAGAGAAAAAGCGAGGAAAGTTCCTGCTTAATACCAACTAATAAAAATGCCGGTCAAAAATTATAACCGGCATTTTTTTCATAAAAAATTATTTAGTTGCCGGGTATAATAAAAAAACATCCCGCAACATTACCTACAAAA
>JBKJSZ010000191.1:0-6322 GCA_046593675.1 Ferruginibacter sp. | reverse complement strand
TATTCAACCCGATAAATTATTTCTTGGTGAAAAAGATTATCAGCAATGCAAGGTGATTTCAAAATTAATTGAGATAGAACATATACCTGTTGAAACCCATATCATTCCTACACTTCGCGAAGTGGATGGGCTTGCAATGAGCAGCCGTAACAAGCGTTTATCGGAAGATGATAGAAAAAAAGCGTCCGCTATTTACGCCATTTTAAAAAAGGTGGCTTTACAAATTCATCAAAAAGATGCACTTTCTTTACAGAAAGAGGCAAAAGAAGATTTGGAACACAAAGGTTTTAAAGTGGATTATATTGAGATCGCAGATTGGGAAACATTACTTCCGGCTGAAGCTCTATCTGGTAAAAAAGTAATTTTAGTAGCAGCATGGCTCAATGACGTACGATTGATTGATAATCTTGTGACAGGATAATATGAAGAAAAAACTTCTAACAATAATTCAATATATTATATTCCTTGGTGGTGGAATATTTTTGGTTTGGTGGCAATTGAAATCAATGAGTATGGTAGAAAGAAAAGACTTTAACCATGCACTTACATATGCAAATTACTGGCTTGTTATTCCAGTAGTAATCATGAGCCTCGCCAGCCATATAAGCCGGGCTATGAGGTGGAAATTATTAATGGAACCACTGGGTTATCGTCCTGCTTTAAAAAATGTTTTTGCCGTAACAATGGTAGGTTATTTTGCCAATGCTGCCATACCGCGGTTAGGCGAGTTGTTACGCTGTACTTTTCTGGCCCGGTATGAAAAATTAAAAGTGGATAAACTTTTTGGGACAATTTTACTGGAGCGAACTTTTGATTTTGCCTGTTATCTTTTATTTATTGGAATTACGGTATTGATTCAGATAGACATTGTGGGTGGATATGTGTCGAACAAATTATCTGAGATCGCTAAAGGAGGCTCCATGCCTTTGCCATTAAAGATTGCAATTATTATTTGCCTGTTGATTGCAACCCTGTTAATTGTTCGGTTTATTTTCAGGCGCTTTCCAAAAAACCTGTTTATTTTAAAAATTAAAAATTTTATTAACGGAATAGCAATGGGTTTTCAGACGATCCGGCACATGAAAAAAAGAAAGCAATTTATTGCACATACTATTTTCATCTGGACGATGTACCTATTACAAATTTATGTGGGATTTTCCGCAATGGAAAGTACTGCACACCTCGATATTAAAGCTGCATGTTCTGTTCTAACTTTAGCTACTTTAGCCATGATTGCTACGCCCGGCGGTATTGGATCATTTCCAATTTTTGTGATGGAGACACTTTCTATTTATTCCATTGCGTTACCTCTGGGAAAAGCTTTCGGATGGCTGTTATGGGGCGTAAGTACGGGCATTGTCATAACGGCTGGTTTAGTTGCTTTGGTATTATTGCCATTGATGAATAAAAAGAAAAATGAAATCAGTATCAGCCATCCCGTCTAAAATTTACACCGCAGAATTACTTTATACAGAAGTAAAAAGGTGGCGGTTGAAAAACAAAACAATTGTTTTTACAAATGGTGTTTTTGATATACTTCACGAAGGACATATTTCATCCTTGAGTGAGGCCGCTTCACAGGGCGATATATTAATTGTTGCCGTAAACAGCGATACTTCTGTAAAAAAATTAAAAGGACCGGAACGACCCATAAATAATGAAAACGCACGTGCTTTAATTTTAGCTTCATTGGTTTTTTGTGATGCCATAATTATTTTTGAAGAAGATACTCCCCGGGATCTCATCAGTTCCCTATTACCGGATGTATTGGTTAAAGGAGGTGATTATACCATCGAACAAATTGCAGGTTCCCAAGAAGTGTTGGAGAATGGCGGAAAAGTAATTCTTGCCGGAATAATAGAAGGAATTTCCACCACCGGAATAATTCAAAAAATGAGAACTTCATAAAGATTAATTTTTTAAATATTTCTATAAAGTATTTTAAAACGCCCACTTTATTTTCATGAGGAAAAGTAAACAGTTGATAAGGAGAAAAACAATTATCCGTGATATTAGCTGGCTGGCATTTAACGACCGGGTATTACAGGAAGCTTCAGACGTAAAAGTTCCTTTGCATGAACGGATTCGTTTCCTGGCAATTTGTTCCAATAACCTTGATGAATTTTTTCGAGTGAGAGTGGCAACACTCAAACGTATGGTGGAAATGGGCACTAAAGCCCGTATGCATTTAGAAACTGACCCTGCAAGTATTTTGGAAGAAATTCAAGAAAAAGTTATTGGCCAGCAAAGAGAATTTGAAAATATCTGGAATGATATTCAAAGAGAAATGGCAAAGCAGCATGTGTTTCTGGTGACCGAAAAAAAATTATCACCAACACAACAAAAATTTGTGCTGGATTATTTCAATGAAGAGGTTCGCAGCAATATTGTACCGTTGATGATTGAAAGCATTCATGGTTTTCCCATGTTAAATGACAAATCCATTTATCTCGCCTGCCGGCTTTCCAAAAAAGATAAAACTATTACACAGAAATATGCCTTGATTTCCGTTCCGGCAAGACGTTTACCAAGGTTCCTTATACTTCCTTCCAAACCTGGTGAACAACATATCATTTTACTGGAAGATATTATCCGTTTTTGCCTTCCACAAATTTTTTCTTTTTTTGGATATGATACCTTTTCAGCACACACCATAAAGCTCACACGTGATGCAGAAATTGATATTGATAATGATGTCTCCACTTCCCTGATACAAAAAATTGAAAAAGGCATAAAGAATAGAAAAAAAGGTAAACCGGTACGACTTGTTTTTGATAAAGAAATTGATCCTTCTCTCCTCACCTATCTTGTAAAGCGATTGAGTTTAACACAAAACGAAAATATAATTCCCGGAGGAAGAATTCACAACTTTAAGGACTTCATCAACTTTCCTGAATCTGTATTTGAAAATAGAAAAACCAGGAAAAAATCTTTTACACATCCCCTTTTAAAAGAAACGCACAGTGTAACTAATGTGGTTCTTGAAAATGATGTGTTGTTACATTTTCCCTATCATTCTTTTAGCAGTGTAATTGACCTGTTGAGAGAAGCAGCTATTGATCCGGATGTGATCAGTATAAAAATTACGTGTTATCGTTTAGCCTCACGTTCTAAAGTGGTGAATGCATTGACCAATGCCGTGAGAAATGGAAAACAGGTAACGGTAATTCTGGAACTACGGGCAAGGTTTGAAGAGGAAGCGAATATACTTTGGAAAGCAGAATTAGAAGAAGCCGGTGTACGCGTCTTATTGGGTGTGCCTGAATTAAAAGTACATGCTAAATTGTGCCTTATAAAAAAGCGAATAAATAATGTTACTACACATTTCGGATTTGTAAGCACAGGAAATATTAATGAGAAAACCGCGCTGGTTTATGGAGATCATTGTTTGCTTACCAGCGATAGAAAGATCATGGCTGATGTCAATCGCATCTTCACTTACCTCGAACATCCCAAAACCCGTCTCCATTTTTTAAAAGCCTGCAAAACACTTTTGATAACGCCTGTAAGTATGCGCAGGCAATTGATGGCACTGATAAACAGGGAAATAAAAAATGCAAGGCTTAAAAAACATGCGGCTATAACTTTAAAATTAAATTCTTTAAGTGATGAGGTATTGATCGAAAGATTAACCGAAGCTGCAAAAGCAGGCGTTCAACTGAGGATGATTATAAGAGGAATTTGTTGCATGTATACAGAAAATAAAAAATTTAAAATACCTGTTCAGGCCGTAAGTATCGTGGATGAATACCTTGAACATGCAAGAGTGATTATTTTTCATAATGAAGGAAGAGAAAAGGTGTTTATCTCCTCTGCCGATTGGATGGTAAGAAATATAGATCACCGTGTGGAAGCTGCCTGTCCGGTTCTAGAAAAAAAATTAAGGCAGCAACTTATAGATATTCTCAATATTCAACTAAGCGATAACACCAAAGCCCGTATACTGGACAATGAACAAAAAAACCAATATGTGAATCCGCGGAATAAAATCAAAATACGTTCTCAGACAGAAATTTTCAAATATCTGTTCAGGTCTGTAAAAAAAATGGAACCAGTTTTGCCAGTTTCATTATTACCGGAATAATTTCCCGACTTTCGTCACAAATTTTTTCTATTGATACTAGCAGCCATCGACATAGGCAGTAACGCTGCCCGTTTATTAATAACTGAAGTACAGATCGTACAGCAAAAACCTGTATTCAATAAATTAAATCTTGTTCGAGTTCCTTTACGTTTAGGTTTCGATGTTTTTGAAAATAAAATCATCTCTCAAAGTAGAGTGAACATGATGAAAGAAACGATGAAGTCTTTTCATTATTTAATTAAAGCATACGAAGCTGATCATGTGATTGCGTGTGCAACAAGCGCCATGCGTGATGCTGAAAATGCAGCGATCATTTTAAAAGAAATCAAACAGGAATGTAATATAGATATACAGGTAATCACAGGTGATATGGAAGCCAATCTTGTTTTTGAGAATCATGTTGCTGAAAATATGGATAAAGACCATTCTTATTTATACATTGATGTTGGTGGTGGCAGTACAGAATTATCTTTTTTTAGTAATGGAAACCTTGCTTTCAAAAAATCATATAATATTGGCACCATTCGCCTGATAAAAAAAATGGTTGATGATGCCATTTGGGAAGAAATAAAAAATGATCTGAAAACAGTAACGAAAGGCCATAAAGAAGTGGTAGCTATAGGAAGTGGAGGAAATATTAATAAAATATTTTCGATGAGTAAAAAGAAAGAAGGTAAATCTTTACCTGTGGAATTATTAAGAGATTATTACAGGGAACTTGAAAGTGTTGATCTTGAAACCAGGATCATACGCTATAATCTTAAAGCCGACAGAGCTGATGTGATTGTACCGGCGTTATCCATTTATATTAATATTATGCGTTGGGCAAATGCCAGTGAAATATTTGTACCAAAGATTGGATTGGCAGATGGATTGATCCGTCATTTATGGGATGATATCTCAATAAAATAATTACATTTACTTTTTATAGCGATCCTTCGGATTTGTTTTATTCTAACGCAAAGCCAAACTCCCTTCGCAACTCAAACAAATACCATGTCTGTTCATAAAGAAACAAAGAAGATCACAACGCATACTTTGCAGAAAATGAAAGAATCGGGAATAAAAATTTCCATGCTTACTGCCTACGATTTTTCATTTGCACGTATTTTTGATGCAGCAGGAATTGATATCATTTTGGTAGGTGATAGTGCGAGTAATGTAATGGCTGGCCATGAAACTACTTTACCCATTACACTTGATCAGATGCTCTATCATGCATGCTCCGTTGTACGTGGTGTAGAAAGATGCCTGGTTGTGGTAGATATGCCATTCGGGTCTTACCAGGGCAACTCCAAAGAAGCTTTAAATTCCGCTATTAAAATTATGAAAGAAACGGGCGGACATGCCGTGAAACTGGAAGGCGGTGAAGAAGTGGTGGAATCAGTAAAAAGAATAGTGGGTGCAGGTGTTCCTGTTATGGGACATTTAGGATTAACGCCACAAAGTATTTATAAATTCGGCACTTATACTGTCAGAGCAAAAGAAGAAGCTGAAGCCGAAAAATTAAAAAAAGATGCATTGTTGTTACAGGAAGCAGGATGCTTTGCAGTAGTATTAGAAAAAATTCCGGCAGGTCTTGCAAAAGTAGTCAGCGAAAGTTTATCCATTCCAACAATTGGTATTGGCGCAGGACAACATTGTGATGGCCAGGTATTAGTTATGCACGATATGCTTGGTATCAACACAGAATTTAAGCCTCGATTCCTACGCCAGTATCTCAATATGCATGAACAAATTACAGTTGCGGTTCAACAATATATATCCGATATCAAAAACAAGGATTTTCCTAATGAGAAAGAACAGTATTAGTTAATTTCCTCTGCAATATTTTACTAAAATTCGATTGCCTTCCATAGCGCCTTAAAATTAAAATAAGTGCAGTGATTCACGGAGATGAATTCACTAAATTATCGGTTTTATCTATTGATGTATTACCAAGTATATTTGCACCGTAAAACTGAAAATATGGATTTTTTAAAAACATTGAACCTGCAATCTCAAAATGCAGGCGTATCTACCGGAGTAAACTGGATCAAAACAAAAGGCGCCGCCATTGAATCTTATTCGCCTGTTGATGGACAATTAATTGGTTCTGTAAAATCAGCAGAAAAAAAAGATTATGATGCCATTGTTTTAAAAGCACAATCTGCATTTAAAGAATGGAGATTATGGCCGGCTCCAAAACGAGGAGATATCGTTCGTCAGATCGGAATGGAGTTAAGAAAATATAAAGAA
>JBKJSZ010000011.1:0-3696 GCA_046593675.1 Ferruginibacter sp. | reverse complement strand
AAAATCATTGCTTTGTATATTTAAAATAGAATTGAGAAAAGGGAGCCAGTTCGTATCGGCTCCACCCGCTCCTATATTTCCCTTCACACCTATATCTTCGGGAATTCCAACTACAATATATTTTGCAGAAGAATTAAAAATCACTTCTGGCCATTCACCTCCCGGTTTTAAAAACTGAACCCGTTCTCCTATGCGGGTTTCAAATTTTCTGGCTTTTGTTAAAGAGAGAATATCTGCTTTGCTATAAAACTTAAAGTGCTTCATGGCGGAAAGTTAATACATCCGAATGATACGATAAAGGCTTTATTATTTTATATGATAGCTTAATGAAAATCCGTTTTGCACACCTGCCAATGGCATAAATGTCAGATTGTTTTTTACTAAAAATTTATTTATGCGATGTGTTCGGGGCACCAATAAACCAGATAGCGTTCCCACTGCAATGCCCAAAGCAACATCCGTTTTAAAATGTTGCCCACCTCTATACCTTAAATACCCGGTAGTTACCGTTGCAATGCCTGCAGCAGAATAAAAAACCCATTTCAATTTTGAATCAGGATGATAATGATCAAAAACAGACGCTGTAAAAAAAGTAGAAGTTCCTACTAAAGCCACATGACCGGCAAAGAAAGAGTTTTTGGCACCGCCACGTTTACGAGTCGCCATATCTACATTCGGATTATAAGCTAGAGGCCTGTATCTGTCAACTAAATACACAGAACCTGTATATAAAAAACCTGTAATGCCCATTGCCTGCAGGTATAAAAACCCAATTTTTACGGCATCCTTTCTTATTTCTTTATCAGCTAATAAAACCAGGGGCAAAGGCATTGCACCATAAAAAAAATAATCACTAGCCTGTTTTGCTTTTAATTTATAAATGGATGCTCCATTTCGGTCTATAGAAGGAATATCATTTTTATTTAAAGCTAAAATCTGTGCATCCGTAGAAGGGTCTTTACTATATATTTTTGAAAGCGCATATCCTGACCAACCTAATGTTATAACAGAAAGTGGAATATCAACTTTAGGGCATAAACGATACAACTCTGAAGAAATTTCAGCAGATTGAGAAGATGGAATGGAAGTAGTGCTTTGAACGGCGATAGTATCCGTTTGCGCAAAAGAAATAATTGAAACAGTCATCAAATGAATACAAAAAATATATTTTTTCATAGTCCTTTCTATTCAATGTACATGCCATTTAGAAAGAATGAACTCATTCTTAAAGATGAGTTCAATTTTACGGGCACAATCCTTGCAAACTGTTAATCAAAATCATTAAAAACAAAAAAATACTTTATGAAAAAGATTATCATAACATTTTCATTATTGATGAGCAGTTGGGCATTATTTGCACAGGTTCAGCCTGATAGTTCTACGCCCGTTCAAAATACCAATACAGGAACTAATGTAAATACCACAAGCGGAAACAGCAATTCAGGAGTAAACCCTAATGGAAATCCGGGTACGATTATTAACAGCACCACAAACAGCAATGCCACCAATTCAACCTTGCAAAATAATCCACCGGCAAATACCAACACTCCCGCCAATACAATAAACAGTAATCAACAGTTGACCAATGGTACTAATCCAACTATGAATACCAATACATATCCAGCCGGTAATGCGCCAAATAATAATACGATAAATGCCAACATGAATCAGGATAGGAATAATACAAATATGAATAAAAATTCCACTAATGATACAATGATAATTGAAAATGCAAAAACGAATCAAAGCCCCATGAATGGTTCTGTTATGACTACAGATAGCTCGGTAAGAATGAAAAACAACACGAATACTATGGGCAATTATAATAGTTCCACCAATGCTGCCACAACAGCTCCATTATACAGCAGATCAACAATAATCAGAACAACCAATGCAGATGGAACTCCCCGTGCAATAGGATTGCAAAATTTTGCAGCTGTTCCTGTTTTGGCTACTTATGTACCAGAGCAGGCTGTAATAGATATTGTTAATCGTTTTGGAGATACCATCTATGATATTGCCATGATTAAATCTGCGGCTGACCAGTATGTATATGCCGTAAGAATTGAAGAAAATGGAATTTATAAAACGGAATTAGTTAATGCGAATATGCAGTAAAATTATTTTGACCTGCTTTAATAAAAAATGGGAAAATAATAATTTTCCCATTTTTTATTAAACAACTATTTCATTTAATTCTTTTTCTTTTTAGCAGGCCCAGTTTTTTTTGAAGGCTGAGCTTTCATCTGAGGTTGTGCGTTTACCTCCGTTGTTGTTTGTTTAATAAAATGCAAATACAAATCATCACCTAAAATACTTTTATATGCTTTTTCCGTTTCCATTTGAAATTGCATTTTGATTATAGCTTTTTCTTCATCAGTTAAGGAACCTTCATTCATTTTTGCATGCAATTCAATTTCCTTATCTAATTCATTATTTACTTTTTCGATCATTTCATCAGATGCTCCGATCGCTCGTAATTTTACAGTTGTTTCTTTTCTTTTTGTATAAAAATCATCTACTTTTTTATTATCACCGGCTCCTGTTACGGCAGGCTCCATAGTTTGAGCATTAGTAAATGCAGAGAATGTAAAAATTAACAACAGGCTTAAAATCGCTTTTTTCATTTTTTTAATTTAGTAATCAAATATACTAATCAATATTTTTCTTCATCTTTCTTTTTATTATAAAAATTTAGATGAACAACCCAGGTAAAAGGTCCGGCGTTAACCAATTCCACTTCTGCATAAAAATCGTCATATAACACATCCTTAACCTGAAGCTGATAAATAGATTCTGCGAAACCAATATCACTGGAAACATCTACCATATTTCCTGAGAAACCGACAGCGTTGTAACCTATTAATGAAACTTTTAATCGTTGAAGAATTTTACATGTATTCCTGTAAATTTTTTTTGCTTGTTGGGCATCTTCTCCTTCATACATAGTTGCCTGCCAATTTGCGGAGGCATTGTATGTAGCTTTATAATGATGAATAATACAATCTGTGGATCCCGGAATTTTTACGGAAGAAGCATACACATCATAATTTATTTCATGGCTGATCAGATCTTTTTGCAGATTGATAAATTTATCAGGATAGTCTCTTACAATAATTTCCACAACTTTTGAAAATTCTGCATTGGAAGGTGAAAGTAAATTGGGTTGAGCAAACGAAAATGTATAGCCAAATAATGCTAATACAAGCGCAGTCAGATTTTTCTTCATGGTAAAGGGATTCGAGTCTGCAATATAGGGAAAGTAAGGAGATCAGCGTATCAACATCAAAGTTCCTTTCTCATAATACGTTTTACCCCTGTAATTAAAATTTGCCTGCCATACAAATAATTGTGTGTCGAATTTTTTCCCTTTGTAGGTTCCGTACCATCTCTCGAGTGGATCTTTTGAAGAAAATACAATTTGCCCTGCCCTGTTATACACCTGCAATACATAATTTTTTATTCCTGCAACGTTTGTTCCCAGTGGGCCAAAGGAAGGATTCTGTGTATCATTATCGCCAGGTGTAAATCCGGACGGAAAATATATTTCACTGCAATCCACAATTATATTTACAGATGCCGTTCCTGTACATCCGGAAGCATCAGTAACATTAACTGAATAAGTTCCTGTAGATGTAACCGAAAACGTAGGAGCATTTGAGTTATCCTGCCAGAGTTGGGTAATGTAATTTCCAG
>JBKJSZ010000010.1:0-2867 GCA_046593675.1 Ferruginibacter sp. | reverse complement strand
TTATTATCCATTAAAGGTCCGCTTACCACGCCTGTTGGTGGCGGAATCAGAAGTCTGAATGTTGCATTGCGACAGGAACTGGACTTATATGTTTGTTTACGTCCGGTAAAATATTTTGAAGGTGTGCCTTCTCCGATGTGGCAACCGGAAAAGGTGAACATGGTAATTTTCAGAGAGAATACAGAAGATATTTATGCAGGAATAGAATTTATGACTGGCACAAATGAAGCGATTAAACTCCGCGATTTTTTAGTGAATGAATTAGGTGTAAAAGCTTTTCGTTTTCCGGATACCACTTCCCTGGGGATTAAGCCTGTGAGTAAAGATGGAAGTGAAAGATTAATTCGTTCTGCCATAGAATATGCGATTGAACATAAGTTGCCTTCTGTTACGATTGTTCACAAAGGCAACATCATGAAATTTACGGAAGGCGCTTTTAAAAACTGGGGTTATGAATTGGCGGAAAGAGAATTTCCAGGTGATGTATATACGTGGCAACAATGGGAAAGAACGAAAAAAGAAAGTGGTGAAGCCGTAGCCAATGAAGAAATGAAGATCAGTGCAATTGGCGGAAAAGTAATTATTAAAGATGCTATTGCGGATAATTTTTTACAACAGGCTTTACTGGCACCGCAGGATTATTCTGTGATCGCCACTTTAAATCTGAATGGAGATTATATCAGTGATGCATTGGCAGCTCAGGTTGGAGGAATTGGTATTGCGCCTGGTGCAAATATCAATTATAAAACGGGACATGCCGTTTTTGAGGCCACGCACGGCACTGCCCCACGTTTCGCAAATACAAATACCATGAATCCATCTTCCGTTCTTCTGAGTGGCGTGATGATGCTGGAATATATGGGCTGGAGAGATGCTGCAGATCTTATCACCAATGCAGTTGGTAAAACAATCCGCAATAAAACGGTGACAATTGATTTTTACAACTTAATGAAAGAAGGCACATTGCTGAAAACAAGTGAATTTGCTGATGATATCATTAAAAATATGTGATGCTATATGCAATGTGCAGATGTGAAATTGTGTAGAAATGCAAATAAGAAGATGTGGGTATGAATAAAGTATCAAATGTGTGTTGCGAGTAATTACGCAATAACGTTGTGGATTTAATTTAGTGGAGTATTATTGATTTTTGTTATAGCTTCATTTAAAAAAATCAAAATCATTTTGGAATGAAAAATAAAATATTATTTATAGTTAGCCTTTTATTTGGATTGATGTTTATAAACTCCGGGTTAAATAAATTTTTTAATTATATGCCCATGCCTAAAGATCTTCCGGAAGGTTTGGTAAAGATAATGACGGCTTTTATGCAAATAAAATGGTTGATGCCTTTAATTGCTCTCGCAGAAATTATTGGTGGAATCCTTTTCATTTTTAAAAGAACCAGGGCATTAGGTGCCATCATAATATTTCCCGTAATGATAGGCATCGTGTTAACTCACCTCATTTATATTCCATCCAGTCTGGTAATCGCTCTTGTGCTTTTTGCTATTAACCTGTGGGTAATATTTGAAAACAGGGAAAAATATTTACCGATGGTGCAGAGCTAATCAAACGAATCAACAGTCTATCTCGCCTTTGCACTTTTGCACATTTGCATAATTTCGCATTTGCACATTCTTGCATTCTTACATTCTTGCATTTGCACATTTGCACATTCACCACATCTCCCTTTCCCTTACTTTTGCAATTCTAAATTTTTAACATGAGCAAAATAAAAGTAGACAATCCCGTTGTTGAATTAGACGGCGATGAGATGACACGTATTATATGGAAATTCATCAAGGATAAATTAATATTACCATACCTGGAAGTTCCTATTCAATATTTCGACTTAGGCATGGAATATCGTGATGAAACCAATGACCAGGTTACCATTGATGCTGCCAATGCTATTAAAGCTTGTGGTGTAGGAATCAAATGCGCTACTATTACGCCGGATGAGGCACGCGTAAAAGAATTTAATCTAAAGCAAATGTGGAAGAGCCCGAATGGGACTATCAGAAATATATTAGATGGAACCGTTTTCCGTGAGCCTATTGTTATGCAAAATGTTCCAAGGCTGGTAACCAACTGGACGGCTCCGATTATTGTTGGTCGTCACGCATTTGGTGATCAATACCGTGCTACGGATACGTTGATAAAAGGAAAAGGAAAATTAACGATGACATTTACACCGGAAGGTGGTGGCGAAGCGCAGGTTTTTGAAGTGTATAATTTTAAAGGTGATGGTGTGGCCATGAGCATGTATAATACGGATGAAAGTATAATGGGTTTTGCACGCAGTTGTTTCAACATGGCGTTGAGTAAAAAATGGCCGTTATATCTTTCTACAAAAAATACTATCCTGAAAAAATATGACGGACGTTTCAAAGATATTTTTGAAGATATTTATCAGAATGAATTCAAACAATTATTTACAGACGCAGGAATAACCTATGAACATCGACTGATAGATGACATGGTAGCCAGTGCTTTAAAATGGAATGGCAATTTTGTGTGGGCCTGTAAAAATTATGATGGTGATGTGCAGAGCGATACCGTAGCACAGGGATTTGGTAGCTTAGGATTGATGACATCCGTATTGGTAACGCCCGACGGAAGTACTATGGAAGCAGAAGCTGCACATGGAACAGTAACTCGTCACTTTCGCGATCACCAGGCCGGCAAACCAACCAGCACGAATCCGATCGCCTCTATTTTTGCATGGACCAGAGGATTGGCTTTCAGAGGTAAATTAGATAATAACCAGCCTTTAATTGATTTCTGCCATGCACTTGAAGCGGTATGTATTGAAACTGTTGAAAGCGGAAAAATGACAAAAGATCTTGCCGTTTGTATTCATG
>JBKJSZ010000401.1:0-4361 GCA_046593675.1 Ferruginibacter sp. | reverse complement strand
TTTCGAGAATAAATTATTTTCTATTAGCTGCATTTTACGATTGACTACACGTATGCTATCCATTAAATAATTATAATAATTAGAAATTAGTATAGTTTTTAAATTTTGTACATCCCCATTCTTTTTAAGTGATATTAAATTATCGGTAAATGAAATCTTTTGTTTAATAAGTTGTTTTAGAATGATGAAATTTTGTTTTTGATGAATATCATTATTATTTATTAAAGTTCCAATCAGAACGGTGTTGGCATTTATATTTTTAACGGCTTCATGATATTGATGTAAGTATATTGAATCGGCATTATGGATAAAGCTCCTTTCTCTGGATTCGGCATCTAATAATAAATTCAGATTATCTTTTAATTTAAGTATTACTGTTCTAGTGTGTACTTGTGTATCTAAATTGTTTTTAAGTCGGTTTATGGTAAACATAGAATACAAAAACGCAGAAATCAGCATTATTATAATCAATACTAACGTGTAGTAAATTCTTTGTTTTATTTTTCCCGAAGCCATTTAATATTTTTATGTAGTAATCAATTTTACAAAATACAATGAAGTAGTTTATAAATATTGCTTCAGCCATGTTTTTGCTTCTTCTTCGTCAACAAACATTTTTACCGGGTAGGGTTGTTTTTTAATACTGAAAAATAAATTAGCCACCATTTTTCCAACAGCCGACCGGGAAATAATTGCAATAGCAATAACTATTTCCGGAATTACTTCGGCTAAATAATCACGCAACTCTTTATTGATAGGAGCGGAATCGGTACTGTCTGAGAGCATGCAAACTTTTTTTCCGCCTGTTATCTTTTTAAATTCATCCAACATCTTTTTGGTTTCCTCAACTGTTTGTTGAGGAACTTTTTTAGCAATGGAGCATAAAATTCCACTTTCATCAAACCAAAGAATGGTAGTGGGGAATTCAAACAACTTTGCATTATCTGGAGGCAGCATATTTAATGGGGTTATAATTAATAATGAATTTATATAATAATGGAAGATTCTAATGTTTAAATGCCATTTTAATTATAAAAAAATGCCTTACCTTTGCGACCGCTAAAAGGTTTTGCATGCGGTGATGGCATTACTTATTTAGCATACAATGAGAGCATAATCTACCATATTGAGCCTGGAAGCCTGAAAAGCAACTCTATCAGTTCTCATATAATAATCATTCCCGGTATTTTATCCGGGGTTTCACAATTAAATTAAAAATTCAAAACACATAAAATGGCTGATTTACGTTATCAACGAAATTTTGGTATTGCCGCACATATTGATGCAGGCAAAACCACCACAACGGAGCGTATTCTTTACTACACCGGTGTAAATCATAAAATTGGAGAGGTGCACGATGGTGCTGCCACAATGGACTGGATGGCACAAGAGCAGGAAAGAGGTATTACTATTACTTCTGCTGCAACTACCTGTTTCTGGAACTTTCCTATGGTTCAAAATCAGAAAACAGCTGATACAAAACAATATAAATTTAATATCATTGATACACCGGGTCACGTGGATTTTACTGTGGAAGTAGAGCGTTCCCTTCGTGTTCTGGATGGTTTATTGGCCTTATTCTGTGCAGTTTCGGGCGTAGAACCTCAGTCGGAAACCGTTTGGCGCCAGGCTAATCGTTATAAAGTTCCCCGTATCGGTTTCGTAAATAAAATGGACCGTTCAGGTGCTGACTTCTTAAATGTAGTAAAGCAGGTGAAAGAAATGCTGGGTGCTAAAGCAGTGCCTTTGCAATTACCGATTGGAGCAGAAGATGGTTTTAAAGGTGTGGTGGATCTGATTACCTTGAAAGGGATGATCTGGGATGAAGCAGGACAAGGTATGACTTTCAACGAAGTGCCTATTCCGGAAGACATGATGGAAGAAGTAAAGGAGTGGAGACAGCATCTGATTGAAGCCGTTGCCGATTATGATGATAAATTATTAGAGAAATTCTTTGATGATCCTAATACAATTACAGAAGATGAAATTCATCAGGCCATCCGTAAAGCAACGATTGATATCAGTATCATTCCTATGATGTGCGGTTCTTCTTTTAAGAATAAAGGTGTACAAACTGCATTAGATGCTATTGTACGTTATTTACCAGGACCTTTAGATATTGAAGCGGTGAAAGGAACTAATCCGGATAATGGAGAAGAAATACTTCGTCATGCTGATCCAAAAGAACCTTTCAGTGCGCTTGCATTTAAAATTATGACAGATCCTTTTGTGGGACGTCTTGCATTCTTCCGGGCATATAGTGGCCGTTTGGATTCGGGTTCTTATGTTCTAAATACCCGTACAGGTAAAAATGAACGTATCAGCCGTATCATGCAAATGCATGCTAACAAGCAAAACCCGGTTGATTATATTGAAGCAGGAGATATTGGTGCAGCAGTAGGATTTAAAGACATCAAAACAGGCGATACATTATGTAACGAAGATCATCCGATTGTTCTGGAAGCCATGACTTTCCCAGAACCGGTGATATCTGTTGCAATTGAACCAAAAACACAGGCAGACGTAGATAAGATGGGTATGGCTATCGCAAAACTGGTAGAAGAAGATCCAACCTTACGCGTTAAGACCGACGAAGAAACAGGGCAAACTATTCTTAGTGGAATGGGAGAATTACACCTGGAGATCATCGTTGATCGTATGCGCCGTGAATTTAAAGTAGAAATTAACCAGGGTGCACCGCAGGTTGCTTATAAAGAAGCTTTCCATAATACCATCGAACATAGAGAAACGCTTAAAAAGCAAACGGGTGGTCGAGGTAAGTTCGCAGATATCATTTTTGAGATCGGCCCTGCTGATCCAGAATTTTTGAAAGAAGGAAAGTCTAACTTCCAATTCGTGAACGGATTGTTTGGAGGTAGTATACCAAAAGAATTTGTACCGGCCATTCAGAAAGGATTTGAAAGTGCTATGACCACGGGTGTATTGGCTGGTTACCCGATGGAAAGCATGAAAGTAAGTGTTAAGGACGGATCTTTCCACCAGGTAGATTCTGATGCAATGAGTTTTGAATTATGTGCTAAACAAGGATACCGTGAAGCCGGGCGCAAAGCAAAACCAACTTTGCTGGAGCCTATCATGAAGGTTGAAGTGCTGACTCCCGATCAATATATGGGTGATGTTACCGGTGATCTTAACCGTAGGCGTGGTATGCTGGAAGGAATGGATAGCAAACATGGAGTTCAGGTGATTAAAGCAAAAGTACCTTTGAGCGAAATGTTTGGATACGTTACACAGCTGCGTTCCTTATCATCCGGACGTGCAACGTCAACCATGGAGTTCAGTCATTACAATCCTGCACCAAATAACATTGCAGAAGAAGTAATAGCAAAACAAAAAGGAAAATTGAAAGTAGAAGATTAAGCATCGTTTATATTAATATGAAAGATCCCGAAACCGGGATCTTTTTTTATTTAAGCAACGTCTCGAATTATAGAAATGATAAATAAAATATTTTAATCAATAACATTAGTATGTGATTGAAAAATAAATATCAAAATTTAAAGGGGACGAATTATTCAATTTTAATATTTAAAAAAATTATCCCTATATGGGATTATTCTGTTTAATTAAACGTCTTCGAATTGTAGCAAAATGAAACAGTTTGAAAAATAAAAGTATTTAAATCAACCAAACACTTGCATTATTATACTTCAACTATTACATTTGTTACAAACTACTACGGTAATTTTCTAGATTGGGGTATTTTATATACAAAATATAAATAAGTTCCCGACAGCCGATTCTGGCAATCATTTTAATCAATTAATCCAAATCATTGTTAATCATCAGTTTATAAATAAACTGAACAAATTAGTATATGCAATTTATTCACTATGAAATAAAAAGTTAAAATAAAAGCTGTTTCTTTTGTTAAAAACGATTTGGGGAATAGGAGTTGCATTACTGAAGGAAGAAGCAACAAAAAAAAATAAAATGCTAACTAATATTAAACTAACTACAAAACACACCATCATGAAAACATTTACATTAATAATACTAACTTCTTTCTTTGTAGCAAACGCATCTGCACAAAGTAAATATGAATTAGCAGCAAAATACGGATTCAAAACAAAAAGCATCTCGGGTGTTTTTAAACTTCCGAATAACAATGCGATTGAAGGAATATTTAGTATGAGCCATAATAATAACAAAGCAGTGGTAACAGGTTTGTATGAAGAATATTTCGCTATAGGAAATAGTGAAAGAGTATATTGGTTTTTAGGTGCAGGAATGCATGCTGGTTATACAAAAATAATAACTAAAGAAAAAATTACTGCTTTAAAATTTGGCGAAGTGCTGGAAACGCAAACACGTGACGTTGTTACTAAAGAATATCTTAC
>JBKJSZ010000193.1:0-3177 GCA_046593675.1 Ferruginibacter sp. | reverse complement strand
ATATTATTTAGATAACACTACGCGTACTTATCTGTACGTTTTTGCAACGATTTTTTTCATTTTAATTTTACGGAAATTTTTATCCAGATATACCGCCATTTTACTTTGCAAAATCATTGCATCCTTTGGAACGAAAATAGAAAGGAAAACTTTTGTGGCGCTCATCACTAAACCCTTAAGCTGGTTTATTGTAATTGTTGCAGCGGTTTTTGCTATAGACAAATTAAATTTTCCTTCTCAGTGGAATTACAGAATATACAGCTTGCCGGTTCAAACCATTATTGAAAAAGCAGGCATTGTGCTGATCATTATTAGTTTTATTAAATGCCTGTTAAGTATCATAGATTTCATTGCTTTATATCTGAAAGAAAAAGCAGGAACATCAAAAGTAAAAGGTGATGATCAGTTGATTGTTTTCTTTCGTGACTTTTTAAAAGTAATTATAACCATAGCCGGAATTTTATTATTGATTAAAGCTGGTTTTAATAAGGATGTTGGTACCTTACTAACAGGATTGAGTATTGTTGGAGCTGCACTCGCTTTAGCAGCAAAAGAAAGTCTCGAAAATCTGATAGCTTCCTTCATTATTTTTTTTGATAAACCTTTTTATGTAGGAGATTTTTTAAAGGTTAATAATGTATCAGGTCGCGTGGAAAGAATCGGATTACGCAGCACCAGGATACGTACGGCTGAAAAAACGCTGATCACTGTGCCTAATAAACAAATGGTGGACAGTATCGTTGACAATTGGAGTATGCGTACACATCATAGAACAGAAGTTAAAATTGAACTGAACAATAATATCAGAAGTGAAATATTACAATCTCTGATCAATGAATTGAAATCAATTTTTACAACAAGCCCTGACGTTTCAAGTTTTCATGTGTTTTTTTCCGAGCACCAGCGTAATGCAGAAATAATTACAATTGAATATATGAACGCGAACGCATCTCTGGTCAAACTGAATGACATACGAGCCTCCATAAATATGCAGATCAAAATAATTTTAGAAAAATATACATTGGAAGCGGCCGTTCCTGCAACGGTAGTTAATGAACAGCATATCCCTTCACCAATCCCGCCAAAACAAGAAACGATTATTTAATTAATAAAGCAGCAAGTTCTGTATCCCATTTTCCGGTTGTTCCGTATTCAACAATGCGCCCGGTTTCTTTACCGTTCTTCATGACAATGAT
Source organism: Ferruginibacter sp. (assembly GCA_046593675.1). Lineage (GTDB taxonomy): Bacteria > Bacteroidota > Bacteroidia > Chitinophagales > Chitinophagaceae > Ferruginibacter. The sequence goes on along the minus strand of JBKJSZ010000193.1, from coordinate 1,981 downwards.
GGTAGGAACATTCGTAATTCCAAATGCGGAAGCTATATTCCCTAAAGATTTTTTGGAACGGTCTACACCATAAAAAGTAATATGGTTATCAGGAAAATTTGTTTGTTCCTGTAATGAAAAGAATTTGGGTAAAATATTTTGAGTGTCTTCACACCACGTTCCACCAAATATTATAAAATGAACCTGATTCTTCGCAGAATCCATAGCTGATTTCACGTTGTTATCCGGAATATAGCCTTTTGAATTATTTACGTACCATGGAAATATAGCGGCGTTATTGATCAATGCATACTTTGTAATAAGGCCGTTTAATATAGTAGATGATCCATCAATAGTGGATGTGTATGGTGTTTGTGCGGTAGCTGATAATGAAAATATGAGGGCAATAAAAAAAATAAGTTGTTTCATAAATTCGTTTTTAATTCCTGCAAAAAGCCTTTTAATTTTTTCAGTGATTCAATCATTGAAAATTTTTCGTCCGTTTTTTTATTATTCTTCAAAAATTCTTTTGCCCCTTCAATGGTGTACTTTCTTTCTCTTAATAAATGATAAATCAAATGAAGATTTTTAACATCTTCCGGGCGAAAGAAACGATCTCCTTTACCGTTTTTTTTCGGCTTGAGTATCGTGAATTCATTTTCCCAGAATCTGATAAGAGACGCATTTACTTTAAACATGGCAGATACTGCGCCAATACTATAATATCTTTTTTCAAATAAAACCGCATCTTCCGGCACTTCCACCAAATGCAGCGTAGAATTCATGTCGCTGATTTTCATTCTGCCGCGGGTAGATTTTCTTTGTAAAGGCTGCTGTGGTTCTGCAGCTATAAAAGTTGTATCAAGATCAATGACTTCCGGAAGCTGTTCCAATTTTATATCAATGGCAGGTGGAATGCTTTGTGGTTGTTCTTCAGGCTGATCGAAATCAAATGTGGATTGCTTTAATGGCATACTCTAAATTAATCAAAACTTTTCGCACTTCCTTTTGCGGCTATCTTCAATAATTGATCATACTGCTCTGCATTAAGATCATTGTAAAAGAAATAAACCGGATTTACTTCATTTGCGTTCACATGCACTTCATAATGGCAATGTGGTCCCGTACTTTTTCCGGTGTTACCAACCCAACCTATAATTTCTCCCCGTTTCACATGCTGGCCGTTCCTCACTTTTATTCTAAACATATGTCCGTACAAAGTCTGATATCCATATCCATGATTGATTTTCACATGATTTCCAAAACCACCTTCTACTTTACCGGCAAAAATAACGGTGCCATCTCCTGTAGCGTAAATAGGTGTTCCCTGAGGTGCTGTAAAATCAAGACCTTTGTGCATTTTTGGCGTTCCATAAACCGGGTCGATCCGCATACCAAAACCGCTGGCAATTCTATTCAACTGTTTGTTGGATACAGGCTGAATGGCCGGAATGCTCGCCAGTTTTATATCCTGGTTACGGATCAGTTTTGATATTTCATTATAACTGTTAAACTGATATGTGATCCGGGCATTCATATTGTTTAATTGGCCGGCAATATTTTTTCCCAATACATCATCATTAATCTCTTGAATTTTTTCCACTTCCTTTTTATTCTCCATCAATTTTGCCCTTGCACTATCCGGTAATGGATTCGCTTCAAAAATACTTCGGTAAACTTCGTTATCACGTTGTTCAAGTGATGCCAGTTGCATTTCCATAGCCTTCACTTTACTTTGGATATTAGTATAATTATCTTTCAGTATTGCATAACGACGGTTAGCTTCCAGATCCTGCGGCTTCGGAAAAAAACGGTTGTATACATAAATAACCAAAGCAGAACTTACGAGTAAAGCTGATATGAAACCGAAAAAACGCAACAACTTCACCCGAAGTGGCGTAACCAGTTTTTCATACCTAAGCGTATGAGTATTATAGAAATATTTTATTTTCTTCATAATGAATGCTGCATCCGGGGAATTATTCCCAATATGCAGATAAAA
>JBKJSZ010000162.1:0-3393 GCA_046593675.1 Ferruginibacter sp. | reverse complement strand
GGTTTAACTACAAGATTCAACGTTCTCGTACTGTCGCATCCATTGGAAGCAGTTAATACATCTACAAAAGTTCCACTGCTGTTATATCCTGCATAACTTTGTCCTTCACATAAAATGATATTAATTGTTGTATTATATACCGGACGAACTGTTAGATTTAATGTTCTTATACTTGCACATCCCGTTACTGCACTAAACAAGGTGTCAATGTAAGTTCCTGAAGTTGTATAACCACCAAAACTCTGACCATTACAAATAGACATATTCACAGTAGATCTTGTTGAGGCAGTACTCCTTATATTATTGAAATATGATTTTTCTATAAGAGGCGTATTCGGAAAAATAACCGGTACCGAATTGCCGGAGTCATTTACAACCATGTATACCCGATCTATATTACGATAATCAACATTTAGTAAATGTGTAAAGCAGGTATAACAGTTTCCACCCACAACAGCAGTGGGCAAATACATTTTAGGCAATAACAGATTGGCAGTAGCTAAATTAGGATTAGCATCGTAGAAACTTACCGGAGTTCCTGCGGGCAATGGGGCTATTCCATAATTTGCCACACAAAAATTTACCTTAATCGTATTTAAATTAAAACATTGAATCGACATGGTATAAGGAGCACCATCCGCAGTAGGATCTGTAACTGGCACTACAAAAGCAGAAGTGGTATCGGTACAGGTTCCGGATGATGCTACCAGAAGAATTGTATAATTAGCAGGTTGCGGGAAAACATAAGTAAGATTTTGATTTGTACTTATTACCTGTTGCGGCATACCCTGATCGTTGCTGATCAACCATTGATAGGCAGTAGCATTTTGGGAAACATTTGTAAAAACAATACTATCTGTATACACATTCAGCAACGAAGCAATGGCAATCTTATTAAAATAAAACCTGGCAGTTACGCCGCAATTAATGATAACTTTTGAAAAAGTACTTGCAAAACAACCTGCTGTATTATAAGCCTTGAGCAAAATTTTATATTCACCAATTGCTGGGAAAAGATAACTGAAATTGGTGGATGTTGCTGTTAAAACACCATCAACATACCATTCATAATTAGCGGTTATGGTAGAGGTATTGGTAAAGCTTACAAGATCTCCTGCAAGCGGATGAGGGATATCAGATGTATAAGAAGCCAGTATATTTTCATTACAAGGGGCATTGCATTTATTTTCCAGCAAACCTGTTCTCAATGTATTGATGGCCGTTCTCATTCTGTCCGCTTGTCCCTGCGTAAATTGAATGGTGCATCCTCCATTACCATAATCCATGAAATTGGATATTTGATCTGGCACATCAACAGGAAAATTTCCATTGGAATAGGCAGATAAAGTATCTGTCTGGCAACTGTTATCTGGTGCCGCACAGGACGGGGAAGCTAACACCTCATTGTCGGGTGGTGTATCACACACCCTGTCACCATTATTTGTACAATCAAAATTAGTACAGCCTCCTTCAAATGTATGATAGAGACTTAAGTAATGTCCCATTTCATGAGCTAACAAATTAGGACCTAAGCCCGCTACTACAAGCCCATCCGTTGGAGATCCATTTGGCGGTAAAGTCGCATAACCACTAACGCCGGAACGAATCCATTGCCCACACCTGAAAAAAGCATAAGCCTCACCATGTATACTACTCACCACCCAGATATTGACATATCTAACCGGATCCCAAATCACAATATTTTTAAGTTTATCATCTTCATTTTCCATATTCAGATCATCTCCCCAAAAGGAAGTTGTTCTGGTAACTCCGGTAGTGTTTCCACCCTCAGGATCTTGTTTTGCCAGACAAAACCTAATTCTCGTATCGGCGCCCGGACTAGCACTGTAAGCTCCTGTTTTTCCGTACGCATCATTTAATTGTGCTATTGCACTTATAACATTTGCATCTGAAATAATAAATGGATTCTGATTAACAATATGAACAACAACAGGAATGATAATTATAGTATCTGTGGCATTCCTGGAAGTCTGGTGTATTAAATTGTTCATTGATTTTTCCCTTTGAACAAATACAGGATTCTTCCGGAGTTTATTTAACATGTTATCAAAACTGCAGGTTTTTGTAGGAGAATTATAGATGACTTGCTCGGATAATACTGAATCAGGAACAGGAGTTTGGGCAAAAAGGAAACTGTACAAGGAAATTAAAATCGAAGTAATCAATACTTGCCTGAAATTTTTCATTCAATTTTTTTTATTAGTGTATTCAGGCAAGCATAGCAGTTGTTTATAAATATATATATAAATTCTAGCATAAACACTGTTCCAATAATTTACAGCGTGTAAAAATGTTTTTTTCTTTTTAAATTTTTGAATAAAAAAAGCGTACAAATAATGTACGCTATCAGATAGGTTTAATATTGAAGAAAGAAATAAAACCTTACAGTTTCATTTAGTTCACTGCTTCTTTTACTTCTTCACCCACTTTACTTCCGGCTTTTTTTACAGCCCCTGCAGCTTTATTTACACCTTTTTTTGTAGCATCCCACGCATCTTCAATTCCTTCACCGGCTTTATTGAAAAATTTGCCTGTTGTGCTATAAGATTCTCCATCTTCCAGCATAACTACCTTGTCTTCATTTTTCACTTCACCATTTTTTCTTACAATAACGCCATTACTCATGGTAATATCTTTATCTGATACAACATAATTATTGTTTCGCCATACCATTACCTTTCCATCTCTGTAAATAACATCTCCTTCTGCAGGATTATATGACATTTTTGTGGTGTTATTATCCGACGCAACATCTGTGTTGGTGTTAGAAGGCATAACAGTCATGCTGTCAGAATTGGTAGTTAACGTTGTGGTTTCCGTTTTATCGGGATTATTGCAAGCAGAAAAACAGATTGCCGAAAATGCGAATGCGATGACCTTTTTCATAAATAAAATTTTTTGGTTTTTGATGTATTATCCCAATTACAAATTGCTGACCAATTCATTCTTTTACCAACTGATTTTTTTATTATCCATTTTAGTTAAATTTTTGTGATTACACCTTCAGATATAACTGATGCAGTCTTAATTAATTATAAATTGTCCTTTCAAAAAACCTAACTGCATGTACCGTTCTTTAATTATCCCCTTACTGTGTATTTTATTAGTATCATTTAATCCTCCGGATGAAAAGTCTACAGTCTCATCAGTTTTAAAAAACGTGACAGTTTACAGAACCGGTGCAGAAATGGAACATAAAGCAATGGCTTCATTAAAATCAGGCTCCAATGAATTGTTGATTGAGGGCATCAGTAGTTACCTTGATCCGAACAGTATTCAGGTAAATTGCCCTGCCGCAGTTACCATACTTGGAATGGAATTCTCCAACAATTATTTAGGTACAGAAAATATTAATCCGGTGGTAAAGTCATT
>JBKJSZ010000144.1:0-4714 GCA_046593675.1 Ferruginibacter sp. | reverse complement strand
GTTTCAGGTCATCAAAAACGATTGTATTTCAACAGATTTGTTAACAGTTTTTCATTGTGTTGTGCATAAAATTTAAACCTTCTTCGTATGAGAAAAAAAACCATCTTTCTCTACCCTTAATTTAATTGTATCATTATGTATAACTTGCCGCAAAATCAGGAAAATTGAAGCAAATTTTATTACTCGGTGCCGGAAAGTCAGCTACTGTTTTGATCGATTATTTATTAGCGGAATCTCTTGAAAACAACTGGAAAATTGTAGTTGCTGATTCCAATCTGTTAATGGCAGAACAAAAAATTAAAAATCATACAAACGGAAAAGCCATTGGAATTGATATTACTGATGATGTGAGCCGTAAAAAACTCGTGCAGCAAGCCGATATCGTGATATCTATGATGCCACCTTCCCTACATTTACTGGTGGCAAAAGATTGTATTGAATTTTCTAAACATTTACTCACCGCATCGTATGCCGATAAAAATATTTATGATCTTGAAGATATGGTAAATGACCGCCATGTTTTATTTCTATGTGAAATGGGTTTGGATCCGGGCATCGATCATATGAGTGCCATGCAGCTACTGGACGACCTTAAACAAAAAGGTGCCATAATTACTTCTTTTAAAAGTCATTGTGGTGGATTGGTTGCGCCCGAAAGCGATGATAATCCCTGGCATTATAAAATAAGCTGGAATCCACGTAATGTTGTGCTCGCAGGAAAAGCCGGAGCCATTTATCGTGAAAATGGTAAAACGGTTTCCAAACCTTATGAAGAATTATTTAATGCGGAAAAACAAGTTCGAACCGGCGATGCACCACATGAATTATTCAGTTATTATCCCAACAGGAACAGTCTTTCCTATATTGATCTTTACCAGTTACCTGATGTACATACTTTTGAAAGAACCACTTTACGGCATCCGGATTTTATGTTCGGATGGAAAAATATTATAGACCTTAAACTTACGGATGAAACGATCATGTATGAAACGGATGGTTTAAATCTTCATCAGTTCTTTAAATTGCATTTAGAACAAAATGGTTTTGGAGAATGGCTGCAATTGAAACTGCAACAGAGTTTTTCCGAAACAAAAGATATGCTGGACAACCTCATGAAAATGATGGAAGCAGAAATTGCAGCAGAAAAAACGGGAGAAGAAATGCCGGAAAATTTTATGGTAGTAGATGAAACCGGTGATCTGAAAGAACTGGAAATAGAATCTGTAAAAGAAAATGCTGCCAGTACCGTTGCACAAAAAATGCATGAAGCAAATCTCATTATGAAACAATTGTTTTTTATGGGAATGGATGATGAGGAAACGATGATCAACAAAGGAAAATGCAGTGCTGCAGATGTAACACAGTTTATCCTGGAAAATAAACTGGCATTACTTCCTCATGATAAAGATATGATTGTGATGTTGCATGAAATAGAATATGAATTAGATGGAAAATCTCATTCTATCAATAGTTCTCTAACAGTAAAAGGAAGAGATGCTCTGCATACTGCCATGGCAAAAACAGTTGGTCTGCCGTTAGGCATTGCTGCAAAGCTGATTTTAAATGGAAACATTAACCTGACCGGTATTCATGTGCCGGTTATACCAGAAATTTATAATCCCGTTCTGGAAGAATTACAAAAGCAGGGAATTATTTTTAAAGATTTGCATAAATTAATTTCTTAAAGCAAATAGTTCAAAAGATCCTCTATTGCTTCGGTTGCATTTTTTTCAATGGTAATTACATTTTGGAGATTTGTGACAGGAGGGATTTTTTTATCTATAATATATTTGGGTGTTTGTGTTGGAAGAAACTGCATCAATCCTGCGGCGGGATATACCTGTAAAGAAGTGCCGATCAATACAAAAATATCCGCTTGTTGCATGATATGCATCGCATCTTCAATTAACGGAACCGATTCTTCAAACCAAACTATAAATGGCCGCCATTGTGAGCCATCTGGCGCCAGGTCACCTACTTTAATATCGGTTCTTATTTCTGTTACATGAGAATGATCAGCAGCGTTGCACATCTTAAAAATTTCTCCATGTAAATGAAGCACCTCTGATGACCCACCGCGTTCATGGAGATCATCTATATTTTGAGTAATGATGGAAACCTGGTATTTATTTTCAAGATGTGCCAATCCGATATGTGCCTTATTGGGTTGTGCATTCAACACTTCAGCTCTCCTCTTGTTATAAAAGTCCAGTACGAGTTGTGGATTTTTTTTAAAAGCCCGGGGTGTAGCAACCTCTTCAATATTATAACCCATCCACAAACCATCGTGATCACGAAATGTTTTCAATCCGCTTTCCGCACTGATACCTGCGCCAGTTAATACAACAAGTCTCTTCATCATTTATTTCTGTGATAATTTCATAATAATATCCCATTGATCTTCCATAACCGGCTGAACAGAAAGCCTGCTATTTTTTACTAAAGCCATTTCTGATAAGTCTTTATTTATTTTGATGGCTTGCAAACTGACAGGATGTTTCAATTTATTTAGTGGTTTTAATTCCACACTCACCCAATTTATATCCTCAGTTGTAGGATCCTGAAAAAATTCTTTTGTAACCTGAGCTACACCCACAACTTCCATTCCTTCATTACTATGGTAGTACAATACTTTATCACCTTTCTTCATGGCTTTCAAATTATTTCTGGCTGCAAAATTGCGAACACCATCCCAGATCACTTTCTTTTCCACACATAGTTGATCCCAACTATAAGTGGACGGTTCTGATTTTACAAGCCAATACGCCATAAGTTTTTTATGCAAATTAATAAACGGATCACGTTTAAAACCAAATTAACAAATAGCTCGTACATGAAAAAGTACAGATTCAATCATCAAAATAATAGACAATGAAAAAAGAAGAAACTCCACCCTTGGAACAGTCGGGTTTTACAGCCCTTGGATTGCAACGTAGAAACCTGCTGAAATATATAGGTGCTACTGCTGCAGTTGTTACATTAGCCTCTGCTTGTAAAAAAGACGATCCTGTTCCATCAACCGGGATTAATCTTGGTTCAGGTGATGTGGGCATTTTAAATTATGCCTACGCACTGGAACAATTGGAAGCGGCTTTTTACATTCAGGTAGTTGCCACACCTTATGCTGGTATGCCTGCCAATGAATTAGCCTTACTAACAGAAGTACGGGACCATGAAATTGCCCACCGTGAATTTTTTAAAGCAGCGTTGGGAACGAGTGCTATACCTGCTTTACAGGTAAATTTCACCACTATTAATTTCAATGACCGTACCAGTGTATTAAGTACAGCAAAAACTTTTGAAGATCTTGGAGTTTCCGCTTATAATGGAGCTGGAAAACTTCTTGTAGATGCCAATTATTTATTGCTGGCAGGTAAAATCGTTTCTGTTGAAGCGCGTCATGCTGCTGCCATTCGTGACTTAATCAGCAATGGAACATTTGCAGATTCAACTGTTATTGATATGAATGGTTTGGATAAAGCTAATACTCCTGCAACCGTATTGAGTGCTGCATCCTCATTCCTGGTATCGCAACTTAATGGATCTAATCTTCCTACTTCATAATTAAATGAATCATCATGAACATTAAAAATATATTGACCGAAATAGAAAAAACAGATCCGGAGGTATATAATAAAATAGATACCAGAAGGAATGCTATGAAAGGGTTTGCAGGAACAGGTGCTAAAATTGCACTTGCAGCTTTGCCTCTTGCTTTAAGTAGCTTATTTAATAAAGCTTATAGTGGACCACGTAACACCAGCACTGTGGTGGATGTTTTACAATTCGCTTTAACATTAGAATATCTGGAATATGAATTCTACAGAACTGCAGTATCCAGTCCTGCATTAATACCAGCAGGACCTGCAATGGGCGCCATCACAACTATTCGTGATCATGAGCAAGCGCACGTTAATTTACTGAAAAGTACTATTATCGCTTTAGGATCTACTCCCGTTACCCAACCCACTTTTGATTTTACGGCGGGTAATGGTTCAGGAACAGGGCCTTTCGTAGGAGTGTTCTCAAATTATGCTTTGTTTTTAGCCGTAGCCCAGGTTTTTGAAGATACAGGCGTTCGTGCTTATAAAGGACAGGCAGGTAATCTTATATCTAATAATGATGTATTAACTGCGGCATTACAGATTCATTCTGTAGAAGCAAGACATGCGTCACATATCAGATCGATGAGAAGAGCTTTAGGTGCTGCTATTCCAGCAGGCGTTAATCTAAAATCATGGATTACCTTGAATCAAAGTGGAATTGCCGCTCCATACAATACAGCCGTTCAACCAAGTTATAATGGTGAAGAACTTACCACACAGGCAGGTGTAAACATTATTAATATTGGAGGACAAACGATAAGTGCGGAAGCTGCTTCAGAAGCATTTGATGAACCTTTAACAGATGTTCAGGTTCTTGCTATTGTTGATGCGTTTATAGTATAATTCTTACAGGGCACAATTTAAAATTGTGCCCTTTTTTTAACTCCATCCTGATGCCAGTACATCTGCTATGTGCAAAGTAGTTAAAGGCAAATTTCTCTTCTTAATAAATCCATCCAGTTGCATGAGGCAACTCTGATCAGTGGAGATGATATATTTCGCTCCGGTATCTAATGCATGATTGATTTTTTGTTCAGCCATTGCAGCTGATATATCATCAAATTTTACAGAGAATGTTCCACCAAACCCACAACAAGTGGTGTTATCAT
>JBKJSZ010000085.1:0-6666 GCA_046593675.1 Ferruginibacter sp. | reverse complement strand
CTGTGGAAATATGATAAAAAACTTTGTTGTTCATATCCTCTTTCCAGCTTTCTTTAGCAGCCTGTAATAACGCAACGGTTCCCAAAACATTTGTATGTACAAATGATAAGGGATCTGTAATGGAACGGTCAACATGGCTTTCGGCAGCACAATGTAAAACTCCATCAAATTTATATTCTGCAAATAAGGAACGCAGCGCTTCGAGGTTGGTGATATCTTCTTTTATGAAAGTATAATTTGGAGCAGCTTCCACATCCTTCAGGTTTTCAAGATTACCTGCATAGGTTAGTTTATCAAGATTTACAATATGATATTCAGGATATTTTGTTACAAATAAACGGGTGAGATGTGAACCAATAAAACCAGCACCTCCGGTGAGCAAAATTGTTTTGACAAAAGACATATCGTAATTTTTTCAACTACAGGATTAACCGTAATTTTTGCAAAGAAAAGAAAATATAAAGGGATTACATCGTTAACCTTTAAACCTATGCCGGCAAATACTGTAAATTGCCCCCGTAAAAATTATACATGGACGTAACATATATAGGTTGGGCAGATCTGGTGCTGGTTCCTGTATATTGTATACTTCTTTTTTTACTGGTAAACTATATAAAAAAACGAAACCCGAATAATTTACTGATACAGAAGTACCTCGTGAAAGGATTTGTATTTAAGATTTTCTGCGCCATTTTTTACGGTTTACTGATACGATATTATTATGGTTTTGGAGATAGCCTAACGTATTTTAAAGATGCCATGCACATCAAACAATATCTGGTGGCCGGAACAGAATCCTGGGATATTATGCTTTGGGATTTCAAACAGGTGAAAGCGGCTTATCCTTCCAATCTGGCAGGTTCTGAAGGCGGATGGTTGGTACAAAGGCTCAATATCCTTTTCTCCTATATAGCCTTTAATCGTTTTTTTGTAGTGACTATATTATATGCAACAACTGCTTATGCAGGCATGTTCAAAATGTTGCAAACGTTTGATGCTTTAATGCCCGGCTGGCATAAACGTATGGCGCTGATCGTTTTATTTGTGCCTTCTGTTTGTGTATATGGTTCAGGAATTTTAAAAGATACGGTTTGTATTTCGGCAATGGGATGGCTGATCTATGCAATTCATCAGTTACTGATAAAAAGAAAATTCAGGCTCAGATTCTTATTTATTCTTGCCGCATCAATACTTATTTTATCCATAGTAAAAATATATATCATTGCCGCATTCCTGTTGCCATTTGTGGTCTATCTTATAATGTTGGCATTAAGGAAAATAAAATCAGGATTTTTCAGAAAGATTTTGTTCCCGGTTTTTATGGCAAGTCTGGTTTTTACTTATATATCTTTCTCCGAAAAAATTGATGCCGCCCTCGGATCCTATGCTATAGAAAAGTTGATGGACACAATGAAAGAGCAACAGCAATCCTATCAAAATCTGGAAGAAGGAGAATCAGGTTCTACATTTGATATTGGAAAAATGGAACCTACGTTTAGCGGATTTTTAAAAAAAATGCCTGTAGGAATTGCCGCAACACTTTACCGGCCATTTGTATGGGAAACTAGAAAGTTGGTAATGTTGTTTTCTGCATTGGAGAGTTTATTGTTCTTGTGGTTTACGATTTATGTTATGATTAAAACCGGCTTCTTCCGTTTTTTTAAAATTCTTTTCAACGACCCGTTTATTTTTTTATGTATTTTTTATTCGCTCATCTTCGCCACACTTGTAGGAATATCTACACCTAATTTTGGAACCTTAGCCCGATACCGCATTCCAGTAATACCATTTTACCTGGCCGGATTAATGGCAATCTGGTACAAGCATTATCAGTTTAAGAAGAAAACGCCACATGGAAATACTGCTTTATCTCTTCCACATCAAAGTCCTTTGCCCGAGACTGTGCCTTAGCAGAAAGTTGCTCACGGAGGGAAATATCTTCATATATTTTTTTCATGGCTGCCGCCAGATTGGCAACATCATTTACGGGTGTGAGAATTCCATATTCTGCAATCTCATAAGTACTAAACGCTTCATGATTGATATCTGTTCCAGGAGCCAGTATCTCTCTCGGTCCTGATTTACAATCGGTAGAAATCACGGGTTTGCCGCAAGCCAAAGCTTCCAATACTACATTCGGAAATCCTTCCACATGAGAGGTTAATACAAAACAATCTGAATGACGTATATATTTATAAGGATTGGGATCAAATCCACAGAAAATAACTTTATCCTGCAAATTTAATTCGGCTACCAGATGCAATAACATATGTTCCAATGCACCACCGCCAACAATGAGCAATTTTACCGGTAAATTTTTTATGATATAAAAGGCCTGTAATAATAATGGAAGATTTTTTTCTTTTCTGAAACCGCCCACATAAATAAAATGAAAAATATTTTTGTCGAAAATATCGGGAGGCATCACAGAAGATTGTTCATGTATGGATTGGAGATCTATTGGATTATGGATAACACGAATCGGGGTTTTAATCTTGAAATTTTCAATAAGGTCTGCCTTGCTGGCATAGGAATTTGCTAAAACAAGATCGGCTCTTTTATAAGAAAATTTTACGAGTAATCTGGAAATCATCCGGTACATCTGGCTATTGTGGCGAAGCATAGTTGTCTGGTGTGTACGTTCACACATGATGATGTTGCCTTTAAATCCCCACAAACTTCTCATTAATGCATTGATGTAACATGGACGATTTAAAAAGGCAATAGAAGTTTGAATTTTATTCTCTTTACAATACCGGTATAATTTTCTCGACAGTTTTGGAATACGTAAGAAAACAGCATATTCATTTTCTTTCAGCGGTTGTTGCAGATCAAAGATTTTGATTTCAGGAGGAATAGCATAATCTATAGAACGATTGTATAATGCCAGGTGAATTTCGAAATCATCTTTTAAATGAACCAGCAGATGTGACACAACTCTTTCTGCACCACCCGAGCGAAGTGAATTAATAAAAATCAGAATCTTCTGCTTAACCATTTTTATTTTTTAATGCCTTTGCTGATCAGGTTCCTTAATGAACTGAATCCTTTCTCTTTCAAGATAGCAGAAAAGATAATAATCAGGGCGGCAAAAGTAATGGAAACAATAGAAAAGCGTGCATACATATTGATCCCCGAAAGTTGATACATCATAAGCCAGCAGGCGGAAATAGCGATGATATTGATCAGAAATATTTTGGAAATGTTCTTAAAAAATACGGATAACGGAAGTTGTACAACATATAATAACAAATACACTTTTGGAATAAGAATTACAAAAGCAGCAATAAGTCTCGCATAAATAATTCCGTTAATACCATATTGCAAACCAATAACTGTAGCAACAAGGGAAAAAGTTTTTTCAAAAAGTCCAAGCCGGAACAACAGATCTGTTCTTCCCTGTGAAGTAATAAAAGAATCGTTGAATCCATTCAAAGTTCCCAACACACCTGTAATGCTGAATAACTGAAACATCACCACCATTCCCAGCCACTGTTTGCCCATTAAAATTTGAATGAGATCAGGTGCTACAATTACCATGTATGTAATTACAGTGGCGGTAATGTAAAAAGTGATTCTGATAGCAGATAAATACAACGCTTTCAATTGTTCTTTATGCTCCTGCATCTGCGCGAAAGCCGGATAAAAACTTCTGCTTATAGCAAAGGCAATGTTTTGAACAGGCAGAAATACCAATTGTTTGGAACGTCCGTATAATCCAAGATCTTTTCTTCCGAAAGATCGTCCCACTAAAAAACTATCCAGGTTAAAAGCAAAATATTCTAAAGTAATATTGAGGAATAAATTGACACTGAATTTTTTTATTTTTTGAAAAGATTTCCATTGAAGAATCAGAAACGGTTTCCATCTGGCGGCGATAATAAAATACAATGAAGACAGGGTGACGTTCAACATCAATTGCATGACAAGACTTAACACCCTGTAACCCATCAACACCATTATTATTGCAACTATATAAGAGATAATCATGGCGATCACATTGCCAATCACAATCTGTTTAAAATCATGTCGTTTAATCAGCAATGCCTGGCTTACACTTCCGGCGGCATAACAAATAAAAATCAGCGCAAAAAATTTAATGTATCCGAGTAAAATCGGTTGCTTATAAAAATTGATCAGCACATGCCTTAACGTGATCAACAAAATACAAAATACTACTGCTGCAATCATGTTCACCCAAAAGATAGAACTGTAATCTTTACGGTCGAGATCCTGGTTTTGTGTAACCGCATTTCCAATCACATTATTCATCACCAGGTTTGCATAACTGGAAACAAGTGTTAGCATGATCAAAGCCCCGAAATCTTCTGGTGGTAGTAAACGGGACAAAATAATAGTTCCAATTACATTAAGAACCTGAACCGAGATTTGTCCGGGAATATTCCATTTTGCTGAACGAATGGTTGTTGCTTTCAGCTCATCTAATGTGTGGGGTTGCTTCAATAATTCAACGCTTTGAATTCTGGTAGAGCGTCAAAATTAAGGTATAAACATAGATATCCGAATAAGTTGACAGTAAGGAACGTAAAAAGAGAAAGATCGTTTTTAAACTAAATTTTTCATAAAACATACAAGCGCGCCACGCGGAAGACATGCCTCTTAATAACTTTTCTTTTTCATGCGTATCTATATCTGCATTATTAAGAAGGTTCATAAGTTGAACGAGTTCGAAAGTGAATGCATCAAAGTTATTTGCGGCGAGGTAAGTTCTTGAAAATAAATAACCGAGCGTATGCACATCCGCAGAAATAATGTCTTTTCTTATTTTATTGATCAGAGATTTTTTATCAAGATCGTAATCAGAAACAGGCAATGATGCACAATAGACATCATTGAGTTTTTGCACATACAATTCTTTATGTGGAGTTTTTCCGGCGCCATCATTTAAAACCAAAATAGGATAATGGTATCCGAAAAATTTATTATTTGTTGCACAGCAAATTGAATTCCTGACGTCCGCAAATATCTGTAGCCTTCTTAATGTTGTAGTTCCTGAAAAAATTCCTCCTGCATGTACATTATATGCTGCCATGATATAAGGAAGATTTGCAAATTTTGCTTTCATTCCGCTGTTCATACCCAGGCTGATGTAGATCAGCCAATCTAATATGGTACTTTTATAAAACGCAGGATGCATGGGTTCCCGCATCAATTCAGCTCTGAAAACTACTGTAAGCGTTTTAAAGTGATTGGAGATCATTACGTCATCCACTTCATACTTCTGCAAACGAAATGTTTTTTGACGTAGAAATTTAAAAATTTTAATGAGTCCGTAAATAAAAGTTTTATTGTTGGATTCAGAAACTGTATGACCACCACATAGTGCATAATCAGGATTTTCTTCTAAAAAATTCACCTGCCGTTGCAGTTTTTGTTCGTCAATCCAGCGATCATCACCTTCCAACATGGCAATGTATTTTCCTTTGCAACGTTTTAAGGTGTGTTCGAAATTTGGAATCACACCCATATTGCTGCTGTGGGAAAGCAGATTTATACGATCAGGATATTTGTCAGCATATTTTTGTGCAACCTGCAATGTATGATCACTTGAATGATCATCTCCAATAACAAGTTCAAAATTAAAATTGGTTTTTTGTGCAAGAACGGATTCTATCGAACGCCCAATGAATTTCTCATGATTATAGGTGATCATTAAAACACTAAGTAAAGGCGTCATTTTTGGAATAAGCTTCTATCCGAAAGTAAGTTCAATAAAAAAGGCTTTACATTCTGACAGAATTTTTGTAAAAATACTTTATCATATCAAAATAAACGCATTCTGGTAAAGTATCTTTGCGGGATGCATTATGCTTCAGTGGAAAATATTTCGAAATCTTTTGGTATCCGTACGCTCTTCAGCAACATTACGCTCAATATAGAAGAAGGAGATAAAATTGCTTTGGTGGCCAGAAATGGTTCAGGGAAAAGTACATTAATGAAAATAATTGCGGGATTAGATAACAGTGATACGGGAAAAGTTTGGGTGCACAAAGAAATTAAAACGGTGATGCTGCAACAGGATCATGATTTTAATTCTGAACAAAGTATCTGGGATAATGTGCTGCGCATGGATAATCCCGTGGTGAAGGCCGTGAAAGAATATGAAGAGTTTTTGGAAAAGGAAACGGATAACAGTGATTTGCTAAGCGAATTAATGGCGAATATTGACGATCTCAATGCATGGAGTTTTGAAAGTGACCTTCAGCAAATATTAGGAAAATTAAATTTGCATCACTTATCAGAGAAAGTAGGAAACCTTAGTGGCGGACAAAAGAAAAGAGTGGCACTTGCGCAATCATTAATAGAAGCAGAATTACATGAAGGCAAATGTTTATTGATACTTGATGAGCCTACAAATCACCTGGATGTGTCCATGATAGAATGGCTGGAAGAATATTTATCGGCCAAAAAAATTACATTATTACTTGTAACGCACGATCGTTATTTTCTGGATGCGGTTTGTAATGAGATTGTTGAAATAGATAATGAAAAAGTGTATGTGTATAAAGGAGATTATGATTATTTTCTGGAGCAAAAAAGTTTAAGATTTGATGTTCAGCAAAGTGAATTACAAAAAGATAAAAATATTTTTAGAAAAGAACTGGAGTGGATGCGCAAGCAACCAAAGGCCAGAACTACTAAAAG
>JBKJSZ010000009.1:0-6660 GCA_046593675.1 Ferruginibacter sp. | reverse complement strand
TGCCCTGCATTCATTCTGGAAGGCACTACAAAATCTCTTGCACCTTCTGGTGTTGATTTAATCAGGAACGGCGTTTCAATATCCATGAATTGCTGGTTGTGCAAATAATTTCTGGCAACGCGGTTTACAGCATAACGTAATTCAATATTCTTTTTAACTGCTTGTCTTCTGAGGTCAAGAAAACGATATTTCATTCTCAGGTCATCACCACCATCGGTATCATCCTGAATAGTAAAAGGTGGCGTGATAGATTTATTCAGAATTTTAAATTCATGAACAGCAATTTCAATTTCTCCGGTCGGAATATTTAAATTCTTATTGCTTCTTTCATTTACTGTACCGGTAACCTGTAAAACAAATTCACGTCCCAAAGGATTCTGATCCAGCAACTGGTTGAGGTTTTCGGCAAATAATAATTGCGTAATTCCGTAACGGTCGCGAAGATCAACAAAAGTGATGCTGCCAAATTTTCTCACTGTTTGAACCCATCCGGCAAGTGTTACTTGTTTTTGGATATCGCCCATTCTTAAATCGCCGCAGGTATGCGTTCTGTACATAAAAGATGATTAATGTAATGCTGTACAAGTGAGTGACACAACGATGCTGATCAAATAACTTCAGCCAGTTCACAAAACCTGTAATTAAAGCGGCAAAGATAACCGATTATATGAATGTGTTACATCGTTTCTACCTGGTTCTTGTAGCGTGGGCGTAGCCATAAATAAAAATATACAAGCAATAATATTCCAATTAAAAAAGGAATGATGGCAAGATCTTTAAAACTGAAATCGTAAAAATGTAACGGGTTGCTGTCAAATACAAAAAACTCGCTTGTCATCCAGTAAGAGTTGGCAATGATCCAGCAAACAACGGCGAGGTTGTGATAAAATTCGCTGATGAAATGTCTTGTACGGATAGTTATGATCAGCGCAAAAACAAGTGTTGGAAAAATCATGGCAATTCCTAATGGCCGCCAGATCATGCACCAGCTGATGTCTTTTAATAACCAGAATAAAATATGCAGGTTTTCCATTCGACGGTAACGAATAGGAATGGTAAAATTTCCTTCGATGTCTTTTGTGTTTTCCAGTTTTAAAGGAAATGGATCCAGGTCTGTGTTGAGTATTGGCTTCTGGCTGTTCATTAACAATATTTATGCGCCTAATTTATACCAGATGTTTGATATAAAAATTATTTTTCTTTATTTTTTCCTGCAATGTTTATTCTTAATCCATTGCTATGGCTGCTGAACTCGGGCGCGTACAAACATTGTATGGTTGTGATGCCGTTGCTGTAATTCCCTGCCTGAGTGATGAACATCGGATATTCAAATACATAGGTGCCACGCGAAAGCCAGTTAAAAAAGAAATTTGTACTGGCATCTTTTGTTGATTCATAATAAGAGAATCCGTCCTGGTATTTATATTGGCTGATCACATTTACCGGTTCCATGGCAGCGCTTCTACTATCTTTCATGTGTATGTATTCCATATTTCTGTCAACACGAAGTTCAATTCTCACTTTAACTTTATCACCTATCTGTAATTCATCGCCATCTTTAACTTCAGTGAGTGCTGGTCCTTTATCCGTATTTTTTTCTTTGAATAATTTTTTTATCAATTGTAAAGGCGTAGCGGCAGATGTTATTTTATCCATGTCTTCAAAATATTGCCAGTACACTGCGCCCCATGAGAATGAATTTGTTGAAGGCTGATCAGATTTTACAAGGATGTTTCCGGATGAAGGTTCTATTTTTTCTGCTGAAATATTTTGTTTGAAATAACCGGTTCCTGCTTCTGTTTTATTCCGGGTATTGGTAATAATCTGATTTCCGAGTTGTATGCTGATGTTGGGATTTTGATTCAACAACACATTTTGTGTTGCGTTATAAATGAGTAATGCATAACAAGCGTCGGCAGTGGCTTTGGTGCTTTTCCAGTTTTGTGTTTGTTTTTGTTTTAATAACCATGTACGTAAATCAGAAAGTATAGATGGATCTTTATCTACTTCTTCAAATGCTTCAATCATCAACGCTTGTGATTCTATCGGGCTTTGATACCAATAATAACCGCCATTGGAAAATTCTTTCCAATACATTCCTAACTCTTCGTTGTGTAAGGCATTTTCTTTTAAGGAAAGTATAATTGATTTTGCAAGCGTTTTCGTAGATTGACGGTTAGCTGTTATGGCAATCATTGCCTGAATCATTTTACTTTGTGAAAGCCAGTATTTTTTACTTTGCTGTGTGTAATAATCAAAAGCTGTTTTACTCTCTGATGGAATTTTTGTTTCAAAGAAACTTCGCATGTATAAATACTGAACAGCTATTTGGGAAAGATTATTCTGAGTCAGTTTTGCTTTGGTTTTTTTCAGGGTTTCATAATCTTCTTTGATCTTTTTATCTAAGTAATTGATAGCGGTTTCCATCAACTTTTGCATTTCCACGTCATACTCTAAGGCATTGAGGTATTTCAATTTTCCAAAACCTGTTATAATAGTTTGAGTGATATAACGGTCATCTACTCCGCCTTTGAACCAGGTAAAAGCACCATTGGGCAATTGAAGGCTTTTTAATTTTGAAATGGCTTCACGGTTTTTTTTTGTAATTTGAATAAGATCAAACAATAAAACAATATTTTTCTTTTGTTGTGTTTCATTCTCTGCATCAAAAACCCAGGGTGTTTCTTCTAATAGTACAGATTTTAATTCCTGATTTTTTGAAAGATTGCTCATCAACGCGTTAGTATCTGTTATGCGCCATGTATCAAATACGGTTTTAATGGCCGGAGCATTTTTAATAATTGTAGAGGCGAGAGCGTTTGCATAAACCTGGTAAAAATAATCATCAGCAGATCCGTTTTCTGCATTTTTCAAATAGGGTAAAGCCTGAACAACCAGCCATAAAGGATTGGTGGTATATTCCACGGTGATCAGTTGGTGTGTCAACGTACCGCTATTGCCGCTATTGAGTAATTTATTAAAACGAAAAGATTTTTGATTTGTATTTCTTAAATTCAGCGGCATAGATTCTGTAACCAGTAAACGGTTGCTTAAAACAGGAATGGCATTTTCTTCACCGTCGCTAAAAATTTTATCGTTTGTAACAGACTTTATACGATAACCGAGAACAGAAGTAAAACCGACAGGAATTTCAATGGGAAATATAACAGACATACTACCTTTTGCGGCCGCTGTAAAATATTGTACAGGAAAAATATTTTTCATCCAACCATCAATGGGTTTATTGGTGGCAACATCAAATAATTCCAGTTGAACGGTGCCGGTAAGTTCTTTTTCAGAAAAGTTTACAATTTTTACAGGAAGTTCTGCTTTATCTCCCTGTCGAATAAATCTGGGCATATTGGGTTGCACCATCAACTCTTTCTGTGTAATGATCATTCTTTCATCATAAGCACTTGCCAGGTCTGGTGTGTGTGCAAGGGTCATTAATTTCCATTGCGTTAAAGCTTCAGGAATGGTAAAGGAGAAGGAAATATTTCCTATGCTATCAGTTGTTATAGCAGGATAGAAAAAAGCAGTTTCATTAAAATTTTTGCGAATTTGAATGTTCGCATCATTGTTTTGTTTAGCAGGTTTTACGGCCGCATCCATGTTTTTATCTTCCTTTTTATCTTCCTTCTTTTCTTTCAGCATTTTACCTTCTGCAACAATGCCCATTTCTGCCCCTGAAGTTTGTAAAGTTCTTACATCAACATCGTTACCGCGATAGTAATTTGGATATTCCTGGTAAAAAAGTAAATATGGATATACCTTTTCTTTGATATTGATTTCAGTAAAATTAAAATTGAATTTATTATCACTATTTACAAAAGAAAAATTTGGTGAATACCAATTATTAAATGGGTATATGTTAGGCCAGATGTCGGAAAGGTTGTTCCAATCATGTTTTAAAAACTGATCAAGAGAAGCATCGTACATGCTGATGAGTAATTCCGCCGATTTTTTTTCAGCTTCTTTTCCGGTGATTTTCAATGTCCATGTTTCTGCACTTCCCGGAGTTAATTTGTCTCTGAACGTAACATAGTTAATATTTAATTGTCTGTTTGTGTAAGGAACATCAATACGCAGATTACCTGAATACACCCTGTTGTTCTTTACAAATATATAAGCATAGTCCATTCCACCACGATCATGGTCATTTACCAATACACTTATTTCAGCAGTTCCTTGAATATTTTTGATATCTGTTTTTGTAGAATTCACTTTACTGATCTGCTGCACCAACCAGATATTGTCGAATCCTGAATTTGTGAAAATAGAAATTTTATCTCCGGGTTTGGCAGATGATTTATTGGCAAAAAACTGAATGGGATTTTTAGTTTTATTATTTAAAGGAACAATTACTTCAATGAATTTTATGGTGGTAATATTAAATCCGTTTTTATCTTTTGTACTTGCAGTTAATTTATACCATCCTGCTTCTAAAGTTCGGCCGATTTTCCAGGAAGCCAAAAGTTTTGTGCTATCTGTTTTATCAAAAATATTTGAGATGACCGGCCAGGTTTCTTTTTTGTCTTCATCATTATATATATCATCAGGAAATAAAGCATCATGTTCTGCTTTCGACAAGATAAACTGATCCGGTTTTTCCCAATACCTTGCTTTGTATATCACAGTGGGCGATTGTAATTTTTCAATGGTAAGATGTACAAGTGCAGGTGTAAAAACTTTATTTATATTTGTACTGTTGATTTGTATGGATTCAAGGCTGTCTGCGTTAACTGATTCAGGATTCAGAATTTCTAACTGCAGATTATGCCAGGCTGCAATTATATTTTCTGATTTGCTTCTTGTTTCTCCATTAATATCAGTTACGTCTACGGAGATTTCATAATCAAAAACCGGGAGCGTTTTTTTATCAATAGTTTCGTCCGGAACCAATTTGAATTTTATGCTGAAGGAACCGTCCTTATTGGTTTCCGTTATTCCATTTAACATTTCCTGTTCGTTATTATTACCAGGCCACCAGATCTTATAAGTGGAGAAAGGAAACAGATAACGTGTTTTTCTTACAATTCTGTAACGGACTATTGCTGCATCCAAATTATTTCCTGCAAAAGCTTTCACTGAACCACTGACTAGAATACTATCATTAAGCTGATAATTATTTTCCGGTGCTTTTAATTCAATAAAAAATTTCGGACGCTTATATTCTTCTACCGCAAAAAATTTAAAAGAATTTGTCAGGGAATCTTTTAGAAAAAATTGTCCGTTCATTTGTCCTTCCGGTAAAATAAATTTTCCGGAATATGA
Organism: Ferruginibacter sp.; assembly: GCA_046593675.1. Classification (GTDB taxonomy): domain Bacteria; phylum Bacteroidota; class Bacteroidia; order Chitinophagales; family Chitinophagaceae; genus Ferruginibacter. Next base: position 1,386 of record JBKJSZ010000009.1, on the reverse strand, counting down.
ACCGAATTGGTTGGTGATAATTTGTAAAGAATTTATTTTTTGCTGATTGGCATTGTATAAAATCAATGTAGTTTTAAATCCGGATAATGTATTCGTATTTGTATACGCAGAATCTTTTTTATATACAATTCCTTTGAAAAATAGGGTTTGTCCCGGACGATAAATGGATCTGTCCGTAAATAAAAAACTTTCCGCAACATATTTAGTATTTCTTTCAAGAGGGCTTATCGCTAATTCTTCATCAATATATAGTTCCTCTTCTTTCCATTTTATTCCAAAGGAAATTTGTTTATTTTCTTCAATTTTGGTTATAACAAAATGACCATTTTTATCAGTTTTATATGCCTGGTATTTTGAATAAGTAAAATTGTTTGTTGTATAATTATATGTTTTGTTGAAAGTTGTTACCTCTGCATTTGCTAATGGTATTCCAGATTTTCTATGAACAACGTAAAATCCTGATGCGTTATTCCCTATCAGGCTGATGTTGCTGATACGGATCAATTGTTTGGTAAGAATATTTTCACCCGATGAAAAATTATTATTAATGCTGCAGACCATAAAATAGGCACCCGTTTTTAATGCATCAATTTTCATTTCTACCAGATGTTCCAAAAAATCTTTTTTGTCAGGCAAATTGATGCTCCATTCCCTTTCCATTCTTTTTTCAAGAATTTTATTCCACCTGTTTTCATCATCTGTTGAATTATTGATATCCATTATTTCTTCCTGAGAAACTTTGATGATTTTTATGAAAACCTTTCCAACGTTTTTATATTTAATAAGCGCTTTTAATGGTTCAGCGGGTAAATACACTTGTTCAGACTGAACCGATAAAGCAGGAGATGTTATTTCCCGCATAAGAGCTTTGCTTTTTGTCGCAGCGTTAGTTTTCGGATATAAAAGAACAATGCTGTCTGCTATTTTTTTTGCTATTATTTTTGAATCAATATTTAATTTTTCATCTCGTAAATTATACTGGGACGCTCTGATAAACATTATCTCTGCAACAGCAGGGTGATTTGTATATGTATGTTGTAACTGTAATAATGCTTTTTCATACAACGCCTGCTTGTTTGCAAAAACGCCATGGTTGTTTATAAATTCCAAACGAAGAAGATCGGCATCAATATATGCGGAAGGATCATTGTCTTTAATATGAAAAGAAAAAACCTTCTGATATAATTGCAATGCTTTTAAGTACAGAGAAGATGTATCTTTTGATTCAATTGAAATATTCACAAATGTTTTCGCAGGGGCAAAATAAATTTCATCATTAATAATAAATTTATAAGAAGGATTGGAAATAGAATTATCATCAGATGAAAAATATTCCAGTGCCCGGAAAGCGATAAAATCAAATAGAGTCGGCCTTAATAATTCGGT